>JBKOYE010000178.1:0-5145 GCA_046725275.1 Verrucomicrobiota bacterium | reverse complement strand
TGGGCTCGGAGATGTGTATAAGAGACAGCTCCTCTGGAGCGGGAGGTTGAGTCGGAGCAGGTGGAGCCGGGGCCGTAGGCAAAGCCGCACCCGTGGAAGTCTCTTCGGGAATTACATATTTCCCGGTTGTTTGGTTCGCTCGAAAGTAATCAACAAACTTACTTTGGATGGGAGGTTTCCCGTTGTATCCGGCGGCATATTTCAGAAACAGATTGCGTTCCTCCGGGTTAAGCGCGAGCGCGTGATTGACCTTGTCCATCAGCGGGCCAAGCTCTTTTTCAAGCAGCGCCGCCACCGCGTTTGATTTTCCCTCCGGCGATTTCGCCACCAATTGCCGGTACCTTTCATTCAATTTGTATTGCAGGCGGACTTTGAATTCGAGCTTCTGCTCTTCGTCGGGAATGTGTTTGCGAAAAGTATTGAACGCGAAAAACAGGACGAGACCAATGGCTGCGAAGGAACAAAGGACCTGAACCTCGTGAGGCAACCATCGCACCTCGAAGCGCTCTTTCAGGGGGCGAAACAAAAAAGCCATCAAGGCGCCGACTATGATCGGCAGAATGAGGATGCTTAATTTCCAGATTAGGAATCCTCCCAAAATCAGGGCCAGCGCCGCAAATGTGAGATAAAAGATTTTGCGCCGAACCCTGCGTTCTCGCTCTTGTTCTTCGAAACCCCGGCCGTTGCTCATTCTACACCGACCGTGTTCGCTGGAGTTTTCAGCTGTACAAGTTCATTGGTCGAACGGAGCCGGTCACCGATCATCGACGCCAGGGAACGATAAATTTGGCAGGCAGTTCGCGCATGCCGATGCATCAATCCGTCAAGGTCGTTCCGATAAAGAGCCAGCGCGCGAGTCAGTTCCAAAGCTCGCGCGTTGGCCGAACGCGGTGTGTCATCCAGCAGCGCCATCTCACCAAAAAAGGCGCCGCTCTCCAAAACGGCCAGACGCGTCGTGCTGGTCTCGCGGCAGATTTCGATCGCGATTTTGCCCTCTAGAATTAAAAAGAGCGCGGCGCCGGGTTGTCCTTCCTCGAAAACTGATTCGTCTGTTTCATACGTGCGCTCGAACATGATGTCCGAGACACTCTTGAGCTGCCGATTCGAGAGTCGATCGAAGAACGGCACGGTCTTCAGAAATTGAATGCGATCCAATTCGGGGCTCGAACGTTTCCAGCGTCCCAGCGTTTCCCACAACAACTTATCTGCGGCGAATTTTCGAGCCGACATTGGTGTTAATCCATGACTTCGGCCAGCGGGCTCAATTAAGAACTCCCTTCCCGATCACCGGGCATAGTAGGAAGGATCGATCGGCAATTTCAATCACTAAACGTTGGAGCACTTGCTTCCTGAAAGCCGAAGAACGGGTGGCCGACTATCATTGTGCAGTTCTCTCTCGTTAGATAACAACCTGTGCTTGCGGAGGAATGCTTCTCGTCGGTTCAGAGCAGGTAGTTTTGCGCGTTGCGAAGATAAAGAACCAGGTCATATCCGTGCCCGCTCGCGTAAGGTTTCCCGTTGGCTTTGAATCCATAGTCGAACGCGAAACTCAAAATACGCTCGTCTGCGCGCGTCGTCGCGAAAATATTCTCATTCTTCGCGAAGGGAAGTAATTCGCCCACAATGCGAGTAGAGAGACGTCGCCCTTGGTACGCTTTAGCTATAACGACCCAGCCCAGCTCAACAGGATATTCCCTTCCGGACACGGTTGCTCGCGCGTCGGCGAACACTCTGTTTCGATACTCCGCACGGGGATGTTTTAACGCGCCTGCTCCGATAAGTTGATCATCTGACGCCCGAAGAAACAACAGGCGAGAGGCGTTACGGATCCGCTGCGCCAAACCTTGTGGATTAACCGCGCCGCCTTCAATGATAAGCTTTTCAAAATCGGCTAACGCCTTTGCTGTGCAATCCGAGGGCAGGAATATTGACGAAGTCAGCATCGCAGTGCCGAGGTACTTCGCTTCCAAATGCAGATGGGGGCGCGCCTATCTTGGAGCAGCGAATGAGCGAAAGCGGACGCTGCGTCCATTTGGATTCCATTCGTCGTATGACGCGCCGGCTGTAATCTGAAATTTATCGTTGCCTACGGTGCCGACGACATACGTCTCCCACATATCGCCGCCGCCTTTGCCGCTCCATCGACCGTACAAAAAGCCCACTTCGCCACCGCAATAAACTCGACTCAATGGCGACGCCATCGTCTCGTCGCCATAATCTTTTCCATCCATAACATTCTTGCCATCGGAAGCGTGAACCCGGCCGCCATTCGATATTTGTGCCGAAGGCCGGCCAGCGCTCAATGAGGCGGCCGGAAGAAGATTCGGCGCCAAAAATCCGACCTGAACCCAATCGCGCGCGAAGCCATAGTCAGAGTCGATGACGCCACTCCAGGCGTGCGCTCCGTCCAACCACAGCGGTACCGACCCGTTATGAAGGAGAAGGGAATTATCGGCTACACTCGAATTTTTCAGTCGATAAAGGCTCAGTGACAAAGGAGCACTTAATCCGCTTTCAGACCGCACTCGTTCGCGAACGACGGAATGATGTGCCTGCTGTGCAACAGCTGGCAATACTGCGCCGAGCAAACCCATTGCGACGCAAAGCGCGCGCTTAACCATGACACAATTCACATCTAAATAATCAGGAGCGCCAGTAAAATTTTTGGCATCATCGCTTCAACGATTCCTTAAAATACTCGACCGTCGTCTTGATTCCCTCTTCGAAATCCACGCGCGGCTCCCAACCGAGAACTTCTTTTGCGCGTGCGATGTCCGGTTGTCGCACTCTAGGGTCGTCGATGGGCAACGGCTTGTATTCAATCGCCGATTTTGTTCCAGTGATCCGAATGATTTCGTCGGCAAATTGTTTGATCGTCATTTCGCGCGGATTACCCAGGTTAACCGGTTCGTGGAAATCGCTCATGGCCAGTTTGAAAATCCCGTCGATCAAATCGGAGACGTAACAGAACGAGCGCGTTTGTGAACCGTCACCAAAAACGGTCAGTGGCTGTCCATTTAACGCCTGCCCGATAAACGCCGGGACCACGCGTCCATCACGCAAACGCATTCGCGGCCCATACGTGTTGAATATGCGCACGATCCTGGTGTCTACGCGATGATAGCGATGATACGCCATCGTCATCGCCTCTGCGTAACGTTTCGCCTCATCGTATACGCCACGTGGTCCGATTGGGTTCACATTGCCCCAGTAATCCTCCTTTTGCGGATGTTCGAGCGGATCGCCGTACGCCTCCGATGTCGACGCAAGAATGAACGTGGCCTTTTTGTCCTTGGCCAGGCCCAGCGTGTTGTGTGTGCCCAGCGCGCCTACTTTCAGCGTGGGGATCGGAAGTTCCAGGTAATCGATTGGGCTCGCCGGAGAAGCGAAGTGAAAAACATAATCGATTTTCTCTTCCGGCAGAAAAATGAAATTCGAGACATTATGTTTGATAAACCGGAAATTCTCGTTGCCCGCCAGATGCCCGATGTTCGCTGTGTTTCCGGTGATCAAATTGTCGATGGCGATAACCCGGTGACCTTCCTCCAATAGTCGATCGCTTAAATGCGATCCCAGAAAACCGGCGGCGCCAGTCACGACGGAAACAGGCTTCTTTGCGGCCATTGCGCGCTTTATCTAATGTCAGCGGCGCAAGTTTACCAGCAGGAAGTCATGGTAAATTTCAGGATTGTTCGGTAGCGGCACGAAGGCCTTTCTCCGTTGGACGTTGAAAGTTAAACCGCTTCCCCGCCGTAGGCTTGCCGAAAGCGGGTCGAGCGTTGAACGTTGCAGCTCATGCGAATTTTATCCGGAATACAACCCAGCGGGATTCTGCATATCGGTAATTACTTTGGAATGATGAAGCCGGCGATCGCGCTTCAAGCCGAAGGCGAAACACTTTATTTCATTGCCGACTATCACGCGCTCACCAGCCTGCGCGATCCGGCAGTTCTGCGCGAGAACTGCCGTCGCGTCGCGCTTGATTTTCTGGCGTGCGGACTCGATCCCGAGCGCGCCACACTTTTTCGGCACTCGGACGTTCCGCAAGTCACCGAACTAGCGTGGATCCTGTCGACAGTAGCGCCGATGGGTTTGCTGGAGCGTGCTCACTCGTACAAAGACAAACTCGCCCGCGGATTGGCCGCCACAGTTGGGTTATTCGGCTACCCTATCCTTATGGCTGCGGATATTTTGATTTACGACAGCGACGTTGTGCCAGTAGGCAAAGACCAAAAACAGCACATCGAAATCACACGCGACCTCGCCGTGAAAATGAATGAAACCTTTGGTCCAGTCTTCAAGTTACCGGAAGCGCGCATCCAATCTGCGACGGAAACCGTGCCTGGAATCGACGGCCAAAAAATGAGCAAGAGCTACGGCAACAACATCGATATCTTCGGCGACGAAAAGGAAATTCGAAAACGAGTCATGAGCATCGTAACCGATTCCACGCCTGTGGAAACACCGAAAGACCCGGGGAAATCGACAATTTTCAAGCTCTACTCGCTCGTCGCGTCCAAGGATGAAATCGCGACGATGCGGGAACAGTTTCTAAAAGGCGGAATCGGCTACGGCGATTTCAAGAAGCAGCTTTTCGAAAAACTTTGGGATTACTTCGCACCGATGCGCAAACGCCGGGAAGAAATTCTGGCCGACAAATCGTACATCGACAACGTTCTGGAAAAAGGCGCGACCCGCGCAAATGAAATTGCGAATCAAGTTATGAAGCGCGTCCGCGAAGCAGTCGGTCTGCGTTAGTGGCCGTGCTTCGACGAGGTTCCTCTCTTCGCGCGGACCTCGATCTGCTTTGTTTCAGCTTCGGCTGCCTTTAAATCCTTGGCTTTTGTCACGTACGTCAGAATTGAATTCCAGAATCCTGAACCGCCGCTCGCCAACAGACCAAGAGCTAACGTTCCGGTCCAGTCATCCGGTATGCCTATGCCTTTGGGGATCGCAGCGCTAGCCAGCCAGGCAGTGGCTATACCTGCAATCACGGCAATGATCTGAAGAACCGCTTTCCTCCATCCTTCTTCGGCCGGTTTTCGTCGTGGCTGATTGAGCCAGGGAACAAGCCCCTTGATGATATCGACGAGCCGTTCCGAAGCTATGCTAAGAGCAACAAGTAATGATATGACAGTTGTTAGT
>JBKOYE010000049.1:0-17407 GCA_046725275.1 Verrucomicrobiota bacterium | reverse complement strand
CTCCGTTACGTGCCGACAAATACAGGCGATCTCTGGAGGGAGCTGTCTTTGCAGCCGCACACGTATGACGCGACCAACATTTTCGGCACCGGCACTTCCTTTGTTCCCGCCTTCGTCCTTCTAAGTTGCGTGGGGATGTTTTTTGTACGACTGAACTGGTTTCTTGGTTGCGGCCTCCTGGCAGGATTGTCCTCTTTTACGGCAGCATTATGTTTCTTCTTTGGCCAGGACGGGCGGCTATACCTACCGCTCTTGATTCTTCTAATCGGCGTCGCTGTCCTGCCCGTCACGTGGGCAGCAAATAACCTTTTTGCGGGCAGACGCAGCATTTTCGCTCTGGCGGTGTTGGTTTTATTTGCCGCAGCGTGTTTCGGTTATCCCTCGCGTTCGGGCTATAAAACCCGCGATATTGATCGCTCGCAGGCATGGGATGCTCTTTATTTCGGCACTTCGCCGCGGAAACCGATACAGTTTGTCGCGCAAAGGTATTTTGGCAGGCGGTTTCAACGGGAGTCTGGAATCGTTCTGTCCGACATCGATCCTGTTTACCTAAACGCTCTTCTGCCCCGCGGTTTCATCGCAGCCCCAATTGATGGGAAACATCATTACAAATGGAGCTACATGTGGCGTTATGATCGACCGCAAGCGCTGGCCCTGGTGCAACGCGGGTTGACTGAATCGCTGCCGATTTACGCGTTGTTCGTGTCCAAGCGAGAAATGGAGGAAAACACGGGCCGATTGCCGCCCGTCGATGGCTATGATTGGGTTCTGGTGGATGATTCCATCGCCGAAGCGGCAATTTTAAAGCTCACCCCAAAGAACCAACAAGCGTCGTGATCGCGGTCAGCTTCCTAGTTTTTGCTGGCAATCAAATAGACATTCTTGCCGAACAGCCGGCCGAACACGAAGGCCAATGATCTACTCAGCGGCACAATGTAACGGTCATAGAAATTCACGGCTTCCGCGCTGAGATGTCCATTTCTGTTCCCGAAAAGGCGGAAGCCAAGAGCGGCAAAAAATCCCAGTGCGTCCGCATAACGCGTTTTCCGAACAGTGAGCCCGGCGCAATGAGCTAGTCGTTCCAACTCCCGCCGATGATAACGGCGGTAATGTTTGAGCCTTTCGTCCAGACTCGTCCACAAACATTGAAAAGCTGGAACATAGATCAGCAGTCGCCCGCCTCTTGCTAATTTTGTAGCGAGACGGCAAAAACTGGTCTGGTCGTCCTCAATGTGCTCGAGAACATTTAGCGTGAAAATGAAATCGAACGAGCCATCTGGGACTTCGTTCAAGTCGTTGAATGTCAGAAACCCATCACGAATCAGCCCATTGGCCAGAAGCACGTCAGGCTCAACGCAGACCACATCAATGCCCCTGTTTCGAAGAAGCTTCGCGAACGTTCCAATTCCAGCGCCGAAATCAAGCATGCGGCTGCAAGCCCCAGAGCTGTCTAAGATGAGATCCAACAGTAGAGAATTGTAGTTTGTCGCTCGGTCCAGCGTCTCTAAAACATCCGCCCCCGTGTAGGTCAGCTGCGGAGCACTCATCTCTGGTGCCTTCGAACGTTGTATTTCACAATCGCGTAGATAGCTCTTATTCCGTCTTTCCAATTAATCTTCTTGCCTTCCTTGTAAGTCCGTCCGCTATACGAAATCCCGACTTCATAAACCCGACAGCCTCTCTGTGCGAGCTTGGCAATGACTTCCGGCTCGACGCCAAACCGATCTTCTTCAAGCTCTATCGATTTGATCAGAGAGGCTCTGAAGGCTTTGTAGCCTGTCTCCACATCGGTTAGATTCAGATTCGTGAACATGTTGGAAAGCAACGTCAGAAACCTATTGCCGACCATGTGCCAGAAGAAAAGGACGCGATGCGGTCGTCCGCCCATGAATCGGGAGCCAAAAACCGCGTCAGCTTTGCCCGACATAAGCGGCTCAAGAAGCACTGGATAATCTTCGGGGCTGTATTCGAGATCTGCGTCCTGCACGAGGATCAGGTCGCCAGTCGCAGCTGCGAACCCGCTGCGCAAGGCTGCTCCCTTCCCTCGGTTCACCGGATGATGAATGATTCGATCAACCATCGGCGCAACCTTCTCCCGGAGCAGAGTCTGTGTTCCATCTTCTGAGCAATCGTCCACCACAATGATCTCTTTGTTCTCAAGCCGGGCGTTGTGAACCGCCTCGACGATCTTTTCGATCGTATCCTTTTCATTGTAACAAGGGATTACGATGGATACTTTCATCTTAGCTACACACCAGCGTTTTGCCGGGGCAGGCATTAGATCGGCAAGGCAATTTCGCTGGAGAAAAGGAACAGCTGTGCTTGACTAGTAGGTTCGACATTCCTCGTCAGAATGCCTGCGCAAGTTATCAAAATTACCGGTGCTCGCCAGCACAATCTCAAGAACCTGCATCTGGAGATTCCGCGGGAGAAGCTGGTGGTTATCACGGGTTTAAGCGGTTCGGGGAAATCCTCGCTGGCTTTCGACACTCTTTATGCCGAGGGGCAACGCCGTTACGTCGAAAGCCTTTCCGCTTACGCGCGGCAGTTTCTTGATCAAATGGAAAAGCCGGATGTCGATTTCATCGAAGGCTTGTCGCCCGCCATCGCCATCGAACAGCGCAGCGCCGGCGCCAATCCGCGATCAACAATCGCGACCACGACGGAAATCTACGATTATCTGCGGGTTCTTTTTTCCGCTGTGGGTCAACCGCACGATCCGCTCACCGGCCGCCCGCTTACCCGGCAAACGCCTCAGCAAATCGTTGATCAGTTACTGGCGTACCAACCTGGTACAAAAATCATTGTGCTGGCGCCGCTGATCGAGAATCAGTCCGGCGAATTCCGGGACGTAATAGAAAAGCTCAAGCGCCAAGGGTTCGTTCGCGCGCGGATCGACGGCGAGTTGATTGAGCTAGACCGCCCCGAGCCAATCCGGCTCAAGAAAGGCGAGCGGCACACGATCGAAGCCGTGGTTGACCGGCTGGTCATCCGCGATGGCATTCGCGTGCGGCTTGCAGATTCAATCGAAACGGCTCTGAAATGGGGCCGTAACCGCATTGTCGTTCTGTGCCAAACACCCACTGCAGGCGACAATTGGGCAGAATGCCGCTACTCCACAGATTACGGGAACGCTGAGACCGGCTTCAACTTAGGCGAGCTGACGCCCAGACATTTTTCCTTTAACAGCCACCTTGGCGCCTGCCCGGCTTGCCACGGTTTAGGAACGCAATTGGTGGTCGATCCGGAGCTGATGATCTCCGATCAAGCCAAGACGCTGGCGGAAGGAGCAGTCACACCCTGGCGTCGTGGCACAAAACGCATGCGAGCCTACTATCGTCATCTGCAAGATGCGCTGATTAAACATTTCCACGTGAACGAGGACCTGCCGTTCGCCGATTTGCCTGACGCATTCAAAGCCGCGGTTTACTTCGGCACGAATGGCGAACCGATTGAAATGGAGTTCGCCAGCAACGGGGAAAAGAAAATCACAAAACCTTTCGAGGGACTCGTGCCGCAAATGCAGCGGCTTTATGAGCAAACGCAGAGCGAGTTCACGCGCAATCGCATTCGAGCATTCATGACACGCGAGACATGCAAGGTCTGCGACGGCGCAAGACTCAAACCGGAAATCCTTGCCGTTACAATCAAGGACCGACAAGGCCACGAACTAAATATCCATCAGTTCAGCCAGCAAACCGTGGAAGACGCGCTGCGATTCGTTGGCGGTCTCGACCTGACCGAGCAGCAGCATACCATCGTAACAGACGTTGTCCGCGAGATTCGCTCGCGACTGCAATTTCTCGCCGAAGTTGGGCTAGGCTATCTCACGTTGAATCGCGACAGCGGCACGCTTTCCGGAGGCGAAGCCCAACGCATCCGGCTCGCGACACAGATCGGCTCCGGTCTGGCTGGCGTTCTCTACATCCTGGATGAACCCAGCATCGGTTTGCATCAGCGCGACAATTCCCGCTTACTCGGAACCCTTCGAAAACTCCGCGACCTCGGTAATTCCGTCATCGTGGTCGAGCATGACGAAGAAACGATTCGAGCTGCCGACCACATTATTGATCTCGGCCCGGGCGCGGGCCCGCGTGGCGGCGAGATTGTGGCTGAAGGAACTTTCGATGACATCGTGCGCGCGAAAAATTCTTTGACTGGCGATTATCTTTCCAGACGCGCGCGCATTGCCATTCCAAAGCAGCGCACTCAGCCTCGGCCCGACGGCTGGCTTACAGTCGTAGGCGCAAATGAAAACAACTTGAAAAAAATCGATGTCTCATTTCCCCTCGGCTGCCTAACATGTGTGACTGGTGTTTCCGGCAGCGGCAAATCGACTTTGGTCGATGACATCCTGCGACGCGCAATCTTCCGGCATTTCTATAACTCAAAAGATAAACCGGGCGCTCACAAGACAATTCGCGGACTGGAACAGATCGACAAGGCGGTTGTGATCGACCAAAGCCCGATTGGCCGGACGCCGCGCTCGAATCCGGTCACATACACCGGCGCGTTCACCCCGATACGCGAACTGTTCGCGCAATTACCCGCGGCGCGGGTCCGCGGTTACGATGCAGGTCGGTTCAGTTTCAATGTCAAAGGCGGTCGTTGCGAGAATTGCGAGGGCGGAGGTTTGATCAAAATCGAGATGCACTTTTTGCCCGACGTTTACGTCGAATGCGAGGTTTGCCGAGGCAAACGCTACAATCGCGAGACTCTCGAGATCACTTACAAAGGCAAGAATATTGCGGATGTGCTCGATCTAACTGTGGACGAAGCTGCGCGATTCTTCCGCAATGTGCCCACCGTTGCGGAAAAGCTCAATTCGCTCCTCGACGTTGGCTTGGGCTATCTGCGACTCGGCCAAGCTGGAACGACTCTTTCTGGCGGGGAAGCCCAGCGGGTGAAACTTGCTACTGAGCTTGCCAAAAAAGCGACCGGTCGCACTGTTTACATTCTCGATGAACCGACAACCGGGTTGCATTTCGCCGATATTGAAAAATTACTCGAAGTGTTGATGAAGCTCCGCAACGCGGGGAACACAATCGTGGTGATCGAACATAATCTGGAGATGATCAAATGCGCCGACTGGATCATCGATTTGGGCCCCGGAGGCGGCGAACATGGCGGCGAGGTAGTAGGATCGGGGTCGCCTGAGCGACTCGCAACTATTCCGGCCAGCCATACCGGGGAATATTTACGGGCGATGCTGGAGAGAAGATGAGACAGATCGGACACATAGGTCTCATATGTCTAATCGCGGTACTTACCTCAGTCGCTCGCGCCGATATCTCTGCTGAACTCGGCCAGGCTAGCACGCCGCTTTCAGAAGGCGTACCGCAGGTGGCGGTTGTGCGGTTGCAGTCGTTACTCGATAAAAATCTGCCCGAACCAGAATGGCGCGCAGTCGCCGAAAAACTTGCGGAAGCGCAGGTGGCCGCAAACGAACCCGAGGACACTCTCGTTCTGTTGACCGACGCCAGATTACGCGACTTGCCCTGGGCGAAATTCTGGCGCGCCCAGGCGCTGGCCAGTCTGCATCGGTGGGCCGACGCGCTGCCGCTGTACGAGCAGTTGAGTAACGACATTTCGCCGTTTCAGACAGCAGCTGTTTTTGGGGCCGGAGACACCTTGCGCGCGTTAGGAAAACGCCAGGACGCTTTGAAGAAATTTACTCTCCTGCTGCATGATAAAGAATGGGGCACGCGAGCGCAGCTGCGAACGGCTGAGCTGTACATTGAATTGGGCAACGCTCCCCAGGCACGCCAGCTCTTGGAGCAGCTGCAACCAGTTTCCGTTGCCGAACGCCGCGAGCGGCGTGTGTTACGCGGGCGCCTCGAACTGATTTCGCACCGGCCTGAACCAGCGATCGGGATGTTTCAGGCGATTCTGAAAAGGCCGGAGGGAACGCCTCATCCCATCCTGCTCGCTGCGCTGTTCGGCATCGCTGAAGCGCATTTGCAGCTCAAAACGCCGGAGGCCGGAGATGACGTGCTCGAGCGTTTCATCGATCGTAACCAGGCAGACCCTGATCTCCTGCTGCTGTTTGCAAAGCTCGATGAGCTGTATCGCGCCGAACACAAACCGTCACGCAATGAACTGGAAAAATGGGTGCGCAGGCCGGAACAGCCGCGGCGAACATTCGCTCGCTGGTATCTTGCGCGACTCGAGATTCGCGCAGGCCACAGGGAGCGGGCCCGCCAATTGTTTACAGATTTGCGACGCACAGAAGCGAAATCGCCAGCCATTGCCCCTGCTCTGTTGGAGTTTGCCGAATTTGAAATTGACGACGGCCACTTTGATGAAGCGATAGCCATCCTCGATGATGCGCGCCTGCTGCGACCCGAGCCGCCTTTGTTGCCTCGGATCGATTTCTTATCTGCGCAGGCACAGTATTTGGCAAAGCGATTCGATACGGCGACGGCTTCCTTCGAACAAATCGCGCAGCGCTATTCGCCCTGGGCGAAAGCCGCGCTGTTTAACGCATCCAGCGGCTGGTTGCAGGTCGGTAATCACACTCGTTTCATTGCTGATTACAACCAGCTTGAAAAACAGGGCGGCGACGAACAATCGCGTGCCGATTTGCGATTGGAGGAAGGTCTGATGCAGGCTGCCAAAGGAGACAAAAAAGCTGCGGCGTCGTTGCAGCGATTCATTCACGATTTTCCAAACAATCCGCGCGTGTCGGAAGCCTGGGTGGGCTTAGCCGAGTTGGCGTTTCATTCCTCACCGTCGCGCCTGGACGAAGCACGAAAAGACCTGGATCACGCAACCGAGTCCACGCCGACCGTTGCCGCCGCCGAGCGTGCCGATTATCTCCGCATCTGGGTAGAAGAGGCAGCCGGCACAGACGAATCGAAACTCATTGAGCTCGCAAAGCGATTCGTGGAGCAGCATAGGCAATCGGCTTTCGCTCCAGAAGTGCGAATGAAACTGGCGGAGCTTTATTATCGCCGTCAGGATTTCGCAAATGCGCAGACGCAGTTTGAAATTATCGCGCAACAGAATCCGAATGACCCGCTCGCGGAAAAAGCGCTGTTTTTCGCGGCAGAATCAGCCATGTCGAGCATGGGCGAGCATACGTTGGATCGGGCGCTCGTTTTGTTTGACCAGGTTGTGCAGAAAAACGGAGCAATGCGCTGGGCTGCGCGCAACGAAGAAGCGCTAATCGAGCGCAAGCTTGGCAAACCCAAAGACGCCCTCACCCTGTATGATGAGGTATTAAAAAGCGATGCCGGGGCATCGGAAAAGCGCGAGGCCCTTTGCGGAAAGGGCGACATTTTCTTCGAGGCGGGCGCAGCCGACCCGACCAATTACCAGCATGCGATTGAGGCCTACGACCAATTAGCGGCCGACAAAGAGGGGCTGATTCATTGGCGTAACCAGGCGCTGTTTAAAAAGGGGTTATGCCTGGAGAAAAAAGGCGATCGCCTCGGCGCACTGGCGACGTTCTATAAAATTCTGGAGGATGAATCGCGCTCCGGTGAGCGTCGCGAGCTGTTCTGGTATTACAAAGCTGGATTTAACGCGGCGCGATTGTTGGAGGAAGATTCAAAGTGGGAATCTGCTGTTGCCATCTATGACAAGCTCGTCGCAGCCGGAGGCAGCCGTAGCGAAGAAGCAAAGGCGCGTCTGAACAATATTCGCCTTGAACATTTCCTCTGGACGGACTGAAGCATTCCTCGCGGAGGCTGGGTGGAAGTGGGCTTGCCTAAAAATACGAAGTGGATCGGGAATAAGCTTGCTTAATTTCGCAGCGGGCGCAAAATCCTGGCATGGGAAAAGGAACCAGGCTGAGTCGCGTGTGCGGCTGGTCGGTCCGATCTGCAATAGGGATCTTCGCCCTTGCATTCTGCGCATCAGCATTCGCTGATCCAAGCAAGAATGTAGTAGCGCTGCCATCGCAGCCACTGCCTGCCAAAGCAACAAAGAAAATTTGTTACGTGGTAACGGGTGGCTCGCGTATTCCACAGCGATGCGATCGTCTCGCTGCAATTCCGACCACTGCTCACGCGATGGACATTTACGGTCGTCGTCCGGGCAGATAATAAAGTCCGACGATTCTCGCGGGTGATTGCGTGCTGCCGGCACGGCAGCGCGGAGGGAAATTATGTTTTCCTGCGCTGGGCCATAGCGCGTCCCCGGTGAAGCTCCGCTGGCCAGATTGAGAGCGAGTTAGTGAAATCCTGCATGCTGCAGCCACGACCCCGCTGGCCGTCCTATTCGCAGCCAATTTTGTGCCTTGGTTCCTAACCGACGCAGGCCCGCGCACCGGACGATTTGTGCCGCAGCAAATCGGTGGCTACAATTTTACGAAACCGCCCTCGCTGGCTTCAGCGGATGGTGGCATACAGGCTTTGAATGTCGCCGATCGTGTGAGTTGTTCTCGATTCCCAGCTCGTTAGACAAGATTTTGCTGCCGCGATCACGGCTTCATCGTCGTTATTAGTAAGCCCGGCGAGGAAACCACGAATGCGGCGGAACGATTGACGCAAAAACAAATCTGCGGCGGAGTGGTCCGGCGATGCTACATCGCCATTTCGCTCTGCAAACTGCATCTCGCCGTCGATCCGACTGAGGACGCACGTGGAAGCGAAAAGATCCATCGCCGCATTCGCGACTCGTTCCTGGACAAGCTGCATGTCGAGGATCGGCTCGCGATACATGATCAACGCGCGATTGACGGCGAAATTAAAACGCCAGATCAACCGGCCGAGTTGCTGGGCGTGACCACGAAGCTGCTCGCTTTGCACGGGCACATCGGGGACGAGAATCGCCGCGCTGAGCCGCTTCTTTCCAGCGGCCCACGCTTTGCTCATCGCTTCGCGCGACGGCTTCATGATCGTGTCATAAATTTCCTTGAACTCCATCCCGGGCCCGCGCATCCCCACGAGCGCTATGAACGAAGTCAGTACTTCGTTTGCGCCCTCCCCGATCTGATTGATGCGCGCGTCGCGCATCATTCGTTCCAGCGGAAGATCGGTCATGTAGGCCGCGCCGCCATGAACCTGGAAGACATCGTTGATGCATTCCCACAGCCGCTCGGTCGTGAACACTTTCAACATGGCGGTCTCAAGCATGTAATCTTCAAGGCCGCGATCGATGAAAGACCCTGTAACGGTCGTCATCGCTTCCATTGCATACGCGTCAGCCGCGATCCGGGCGATTTTCTTTTTCACCAACTCGAATTCGCTGAGTGTTTTGTTGAATTGTTTGCGCGTGTTTGCGTGTTGGACGGCCAGTTCCAAACAGGTTTTCGCTGCGCCGGTGCAACACGCACCAAATGTGGTGCGCCCAAAATCAAGCACCGTCAGCGCCACCTTAAGACCCTTGCCCATTGGGCCGAGAATATTTTCTTTTGGCACTTTGACGTCGCGCAACGCGAACCGTCCTGTGGCCGTGCCGCGGATTCCCATCTTCGGCATGCGCGCCTCCAGTATTTCGAACCCCGGCATGTCAGGCGTTACGAGAAATGCTGTGATCGCCGTTTTGTCCGAGCCCGGCACCGGCGTGCGCGCCATGACCGTGAGCTCATGCGCGATCGCCGCGTTCGTGATGTAACGTTTTTCGCCATTCAAGACGAAGTGCGAGCCGTCCTCGCTCGGACGCGCCTGCATCTGCACATTTGCCGCGTCCGATCCGGCTTCTTTTTCAGTGAGCGCGAAAGCGCCAAGCTGCTCGCCAGTCACTAATTTCGGAAGCCATTTTTGTTTCTGCTCGTGCGTGCCGAACAACAACAACGCCCGAATCCCGATGGAGTGATGCGCATTAACGAACACCGATGTGGACGCGCAACGACGCCCGATCTCTTCCAAGACTTTGCAGTTGGCCATCTGCGAGAACCCGCGCCCACCGTATTCCTTCGGCGCCGTCATTCCGAGCACGCCGATGCGCCCCAACCCATCGATGACGCTCCTCGGAATATCCGCCTGCCGATCGATGTCCGCAGCATCGAGGTGTTCATCCAGAAATTGCCGAAGCTCACGCAGAGTGTCGTCCAACTCGCTCTGTTGCGCCGCCGGGATGCGCGGGTATGGCATCACCCAATCCGCCACGAAATGCCCCTGGAAAAGCCCTTTCGCAAACCCCAGCGCCTGTGGCCCCGCAAAAAGCAGTTCCTCAGCCTGCTGAATCTCGTTCTGCCGTTGCGCGTCGAGTTTGTTCATTCAATTAAAAGCGAGCGACGAATTCTAGCCGTGCCTGCCCACGTGTCCAGTTGAGCGCAGCACGCACGCTTGGATATTCAAGCGTCGGCGATTTGGAATTTCACTGTTGGAGCTTAGCCGTCAGCTGCATCCCTGGCTTGTCCCGCAATCGATGCAGACGCCGCAGGCGCCAGCACGGATGACTTTGTCGCTGCCGCAGACGGAACAGGTGATGCCCATGAAGATATTGCCGAGCGCTACTGTTACGCGGTCGGATGATGTAGCTACGCCGTTACCGTTTCCTGTCCCGCCGTTTCCGGGATTGGACGGATGATTCGTAATCACGTCGATCACTTCTTGCTCACCGGTGCGCGGCAAATCGGTGACCGGCCGGTTGAGTGCTTTCTTCTCGATGTCGGGAATTTCCTTGAGCGGCAGATCCGGTTGCGCGCGATTTGGCGCGGTCGCTTCCTTGTAACCTTTGATGAACTGGCACGCGAGCCAGCGGAACACGTAATCGGTGATGCTGGTCGCATGGCGGATGTCGGGATTTTTTGTGAAGCCACTGGGTTCAAACCGCTGATACGCGAATTTCTTCACCAAACTCTCGAGCGGCACGCCGTACTGGAGCGCTATTGAGGTGAGCGTACCGACTGTGTCCATTAATCCGCCAATGGTGCTGCCTTCCTTCGACATGGTGATAAAAAGCTCGCCCGGTTGGTCGTCCTCGTACAGGCCGACTGTGATGTAGCCTTCGTGACCAGCGATTTCGAACTTGTGTGTTAACGACGTGCGCGTGTCTGGCATCCGATGGCGCACGGGTTGATCGAGCTGGGCACGCAGCGTTGCGAGTTCTTGTTCGAGTTCGAGAATCCGGTTTTGCAGTGTGTCGTCGCTGCCGGCATCACCGATGCCGGCTACAGTTGTACCCATGTCTTTTGTCTTGCGGGTGTTCAGAGGCGCGGAGCGCTTCGAGCCGTCGCGGTAAATGGCGACCGATTTCAGCCCGAGGCGCCAACCTTCGATGTAGGTGTTCATGACGTCGTCCACGGTGGCGCACTCAGGCATGTTAACGGTCTTGGAAATCGCGCCGCTGAGGAATGGCTGCGCAGCTGCCATCATTTTCAGGTGCGCGAGGTAATGCAGCGAGCGCTCGCCTTTGAACGGCTTGAATGCGCAATCGAAGATTGGCAAATGCTCCGGTTTTAGTCCGGATGAAATCTTAGTCCCGTCCGTGTCGGTCACGTCCTCGATCGTGTCGAACGCGTCGATATGCGCTACGATGCGTTCAATCTCATCGGAGCCGTAGCCGAGTTTCTCCAAAGCGGGCTTGATCGTCTGGTTGACGATTTTGAGCATGCCGCCTCCGGCGAGCAGCTTGTATTTCACTAGGGCGATGTCCGGTTCGATCCCGGTCGTGTCGCAATCCATCAGAAAACTAATTGTGCCAGTGGGCGCGAGCACGGTCACCTGCGCGTTACGGTAACCATGGCGTTTTCCAAGTTCCGCCGCCTTGTCCCAAGTTTTTGCGGCTTTCTCTTTCAAATGCGCGAACTCTTTTGCATCCGAGATCTGGTGCACCGCGCAGCGATGCAGCTCAATCACTTCCAGCATCGGCCCGACATTATCCTTCGTCACTGGCTTCGCCACACCGCTAGCGCGCGCATCGCGATAACCGGGGAACGGCCCCATCGCCCGCGCCAGACGCGCGCTTTGCGCGTACGCTTCGCCGGTCATGATGGCTGTAATCGCGCCACAGAGCGCGCGGCCCTCGACGCTGTCGTAACCGTAGCCGTAGCTCATGATGAGCGACCCGAGATTTGCATATCCAAGCCCGAGCGTGCGAAAAATGTGTGAGTTCTCCGCGATTTCTTTAATCGGGTAACTCGCGTTGTCGACGATGATCTCCTGCGCAGTAATGAAAATGCGCACCGCGGCTTTGAATCGCTCGACATCGAAATCGCCGTCGGCCGTCTTGAACTTCATCAAGTTCAGTGAGGCGAGATTGCAGGCGGTGTTATCGAGGAAGAGGTACTCGCTGCACGGATTGGTAGAATTTTGCCGGTCCGTGCCTTTGCACGTGTGCCATTTGTGAATGGTCGTGTCGAACTGCATACCCGGATCGCCGCAAATCCACGTGCCCTCGGCAATTTTGCGCAGCAGAGCGCGCGCATCTTTTTTCTCGCACGGTTTGCCGTCCGTGACGCGGCGCGTCCACCATTCGCGGCCTTCCAGCGCTGCATCCATGAATTCGTCGCTTACCCGAACACTGACGTTTTCATTCTGATACATCACTGAGCCGTAGGCATCACCGTTGTAACTGCCGTCGTAGCCCTGCTCGATCAGCGCCCACGCCTTTTTCTCTTCCTTCTGTTTCGCGTCGATGAACTCTTCGATGTCCGGATGCCAGTCTTTGAGCGTGTTCATCTTGGCGGCGCGCCGCGTTTTGCCCCCGCTCTTTACGACGTTCGCGATCTGATCGTAAACTTTCAGGAACGAGAGCGGTCCGCTGGGCTTGCCGCCGCCGCTCAACTTTTCTCTCGTCGATCGGAGCGACGAAAGATCTGTGCCCGTGCCGCTTCCGAACTTGAACAGCATCGCCTCGCTCGTCGCCAGGCGCATGATGTCCTCCATCGTGTCACCCACGCTCTGGATGAAGCAGGCGCTCCCCTGCGGGTACTCATATTGCGACGCCGCGCGTTCCGCTTTGCCAGTCTCGCGATTGTAAAAATAGTTTCCCGCACCTCCATCTTTGCCGATGCCGTATTGATGATACAACCCAACGTTGAACCACACCGGCGAATTAAACGCGCCATGCTGGTTCAAGCACAGCCAAGTCAATTCGTCATAGAAAGTTTCGGCAGCTTCGGCATCTGCGAAGTAGCCATCCGCGATTCCACAGTCGGTGATCGTGCGCGTGACACGATGAATTAACTGCCGCACCGAAGTTTCGCGTCCGCCTTTGTATGGATCCGTGCCGTTGGCGATGTCACCGTAGAAATATTTTGAGACGGCGATCTTCGTGGCGAGCGCGCTCCAGTTCTTCGGGACCTCGATGTCTTCCTGTTTGAAAATGACCTTGCCGCCGTCGTCATTGATTTCCGCGTCGCGGCGTTCCCATTCGATCTGATCAAATGGCGCAACGGCGGCATCGCTAAACACGCGCTTGAAGCGCAAGTCACTGGTTTTCTTCCTTTCCATCCTGTTTTTTCGACGTGCGTTCGAGCGCTGCGGTTTATTTAGTGAAGCGGGCAGAATTCCGGGCTTGAGTTGAATCATGGCGGTAAGGGAGGGGTTGAGGTTTCGAATAGGTTGCGAATACTGGTGAACAGCGACGCCAAGAACCTGTGAACACCAGTCAACAACAAGTAATAGCGTGGCCGTCCGTGTGGACATACAAGATGCAGTACGCCGGGGAGGCTTGGCAAGCCTAAAATTGTAACATTTTTTGGCCCTCCACGGGACGATCTCACACAAAATTCACAACGGCTCACAATGGGCCACTCTTTTATCTTCGTGTCTTTTGTGATCTTCGAGTAAGTACCCGCCGCGTTTACAAAAGCTGCCGGCTCGCCGATAGTGAGCGCCCGACTGTCGGTCCAACACCACGGAAGGGTGGCTGAGTCCGGTTTAAGGCACTCGACTCGAAATCGAGCGTGGGGAAACCCACCGTGGGTTCGAATCCCACCCCTTCCGCCAGTTCTATTTGCCATAGGCAATCTCGCTTTCGATCGCTTTGCGTTTGTCGTCGCAAAACTTGTCAGCGATACCTTTCGCCGTCTTCAAATCGAACGTAAAAGGACCGAATAGCGGCGCAGTTTCGATGTTCTTAATAGAGACCACTGCTCGCAGTTTCGTTGATCGCTTGCTCCCGGATTCACGCAGTGGGGAAGGCCGAGAAGGACATGAAGCGGTTAATCATGACAGCTGGGCTCGTGTTGAGTTTTGTTTGTCAGCCGTTCGCCAGTGACCGCACGGCACTCGCGCGGATCACGGTTTACTGGCCTGGCGAAGGTTCAGGTAAAAGCGCTGCCTGGAATGGTGCGCAGCTACGCGAGGACCATTGTGCAGTGGATCCAAACAAGATTCCTTACGGCAGCAAGGTGACCTTTGATGATGGCGAGTGCATGGCTGTAGACACGGGTCCGGATGTGGTCAAACGCAAGGCAGCACGGTCATGTGGCCGAACTCCAGCGGAGCGAAACGCGATCGTCATTGACCGTTTTTTCCACACAAAAGAAAGAGCACTTGTCTGGGAAAGGGCACATCCGCATTTCATGACGGTGCGAGTTCTCACAGCCGAGGCTAAATACGTCACAAACTAGCCCAGGGAATCCGAAATTTTCGGCTTACCGCGCATCTGCGTTCCCGGTCCACTCTGCATCCAATTCGTCATGGCACTGCATCCAATCTGAAAATGAAATCGCTGTTGCATCCGAGGCGTTCAACGCCACTTTGGTCACTTCGCTCTTTTTGCTCTATGAAAATGCTTTGCCGTTTCTTTTTTCTCTCGATCACGATCGTCGTTACCTCGTTAATAACTACATCGGCGCAGAACCTGCCCAACACGACTCGCCTACTGCGCTTTCCGACCACGAATGATCGGGACATCGTCTTTTGTTATGCAGGCCAGCTTTATACGGTTGGAAAAGACGGCGGCACGGCACGGCGCCTGACGAGCGGACCGGGTTACACATCGTTCGCCCGCTTTTCACCCGATGGAACACAAATCGCGTTTACTTCGGAATACGATGGCAACAGGGAAGTTTATGTGATGCCTGCCGAAGGCGGCGTACCAAAGCGCCTGACGACTTCGGCAACGCTGGGCCGAGATGACGTTTCCGATCGCATGGGGCCTAACAACATTGTGATGGCGTGGGAAAATACCAAACCGCTCATCGTTTTCCGCTCGCGCATGAGATCGTTCGACGATTTCGTCGGATCGCTCTTTGCGGTCGGCCTCGATGCGGAATTGCCGCAGCAATTGCCGGTGCCGCGCGGCGGCTTCGTTTCGTTTTCGCCGGACGATTCGAAGATGGCCTTCAACCGGATATTCCGGGAATTCCGCACATGGAAACATTACCGCGGCGGAATGGCTGACGACGTTTGGATTTACGATTTCAAAACCGGCGTGACGGAAAACCTGACGAACAATCCAGCCCAGGACATCAGCCCGATGTGGGGACCGGACAACAAAATCTATTTCATCTCTGACCGCGAGAACCGCATGAACCTTTTCGTTGTGGATCTTGCAACAAAGGAAACCAAGCAGTTGACGCATTTCAGCGATTTCGACATCAAGTTCCCGTCGATCGGCAAGCAATCGGTCGTGTTCGAGCAGGCCGGTCACATCTGGCGCTACGATCTCGCATCCGGACAGGTGGCCCCTGTGCCGATCGAGATCAAAGAAGATTTCGACAGCGGCCGCGGTGGATTGGTCGATGCGGCGAAGCATTTGGAATCGGTGAATCTCGCACCTGACGGCGAGCGCACGATCGTCGTCGCACGCGGTGATCTTTTCTCGGTGCCGGCAAAAGACGGCACACCGCGCAATCTGAGCAAAACTTCAGGCGCGCACGAACGCGACGCCGTTTGGTCACCAGACGGAAAATGGATTGCGTACAACTCAGACGTGACCGGCGAAAACGAACTGTATGTGCGTTCGCAAGACGGCAAAGGCGAGCCGCATCAAATCACGAACGGCGGCGACACCTATTACTACGCGCCGAAATGGTCGCCCGACAGCAAAAAGCTGCTTTGGAGCGATCGCTTGCAGCGGTTGCGCTACGTCGATGTGACCTCGAAAGCGGTGATGCTGGTTGACCAGGATAAGTTTGGCGAAATCCAAGGCTATAATTGGTCGCCGGACAGTCAGTGGATCACCTGGGCGCGCCCGGAACAGAACGACATGCCGCGCGTTTACCTTTACTCGCTCGCAAACAAACAGCAGACCGCCGTTACCGACAGCTGGTACGGCTCGGGCGAACCAGTCTTCAGCGATGAAGGCAAATATCTGCTGCTCGCTTCAGCGCGCGATTTCAAACCAACTTTCGGCGATCAGGAATTCGCAAACGTTTATCGCGACATGCAGCGCGTTTATCTCATCACGCTGGCAAAAGAAACTGCGAACCCCCTCGCGCCAAAGAGCGATGAAGTCGGCAAGGCCGCGGAAAAGCGAGAAAAAGAAAAAGCGAAGCAAGCCGAAGAGAAGAAACCGGAGGCAAGTCCGGGTGAGAAAAAACCGGAAGAGAAACCTAAAAAGCCGGTCGTAGTGAAAGTTGATACTGACGGAATCCAGAATCGGATTGTTGGTCTGGAAATCACGCCGGGAAACTATCGCAACATCCGGATGTTGGATGACAATCGCATCTTCTATCTGCGCCGCACAGCCGGCGACGAGGTAGGCGAGGATGACGAAGAGCTGTTCCAGGAGAAAGACAAGAAATCGCACCTCTGCGCTTACAATCTCGACGACCGCAAGGAGACGGTGCTCGGCGACGCCAACAATTACCAGATTACGTTCGACGGAAAAAAGATGCTGGTGAAGATCAAAAAGGACTACGCCATCATCGATATCCCCAAGGATAAAATCGAAACCAAGGATCACGAGCACAAGATCCAGGGGCTCGACATGCAGCTGGATCGCCGTGCGGAGTGGCGCCAGATCTACTTCGAGTGCTGGCGGCAAATGCGGGACTTCTTCTTCTCGCCGACGATGGACGGCATCGATTGGAAGGCCATGCGCGATAAGTATGCGGCGCTGTTGCCGTTCGTGAATCATCGCAACGATCTCACCTACTTGTTAGGCGAACTGATCAGTGAATTGAATGTCGGCCATGCTTACGTCGGTGGAGGCGAGCGGCCCGATACTCCACGGATAAAGTTGGGCCTGCTGGGCGCGGAACTTTCCCGCGACCCGGCGACACGCGCGTATGGGATTGACCGCATTTTACCAGGCGAAAACTGGAACAAGAAAACGCGGTCACCGCTCTCCGATATTGGCGTGAATGTGAAACCCGGCGATTACATTCTGGCAATCAACAACACGCCGGTTTCGAATTTGCCAAACCTTTACGACGCGCTCATTGGCACTGCCGGCAAACAGGTAATCCTGCGCGTCAATTCCAAACCGACCGACACCGGTGCGCGTGATGTGACCGTTGTGCCCACAGATGACGAAGCGCCGCTTTATTACATCGATTGGGTTCAAAAAAATATCGATTACGTGACGAAGAAAACAGGCGGCGAGGTCGGTTATATTC
>JBKOYE010000187.1:0-11433 GCA_046725275.1 Verrucomicrobiota bacterium | reverse complement strand
AAACCGCGCTCCTGGAAGAACTGGTGAACGGCGAACGCGAGGCGGCTGCGCACGCGGAACACACAACCGAAAAGATTCGAGCGCGGACGCAGATGCGCGATTTCACGGAGAAATTCCGGCGTGTGCCCCTTCTTCTGAAGCGGATAAGTTTCATCGGCGCTGCCGACAATCTCGATATCTCGCGCGACGAGTTCCCATTTCTGTCCTTTGCCCTGCGACGGGACCAGCGCGCCCTCCACAACAATCGAAGCGCCAGCGCTGAGCCGTTGGATGTCTGCGTAATTCGGCAGCGCATCCTTCTTCGCGATGATCTGAAGATTGCGCAAAGACGAGCCGTCATTCAGCTCGATAAATGAAAAGTCTTTCGAATCACGCCGCGTGCGCACCCATCCCTGCACACGAACCAAGTCGATCGGCACAGCGCTCTCCAATGCATTCTTAATTGGAGTTGGAGAAAGTTGCGTCATCTTTACATCCAGAGATTGACTCGTTCGTCTCCCGACTCTCTCGCCACTACCCTCGCGGCGCAACCGTCTATGTCGCTCGTCCCAATCGCTCCATTCCTCGACTTCGCTCGGAATGACAAGTTGAGCAGGTGTAGAGGGAACTGCCCCGCCACGAATCCGCTTTAGCTAAGCGGGAGCCAACTGCCAGGTTGCGGCGGCGCCTTCACGCCGTTGAAACTGAGGTAAGTGTATTCCTGCAAGAAACGCTCGTAATCATCGAGAAGTCGCATCGCGTCGTTGGGTTTAAGACGATCGGTTTTAATCGCTTCATCCACCTGCGCTTTCAGCAAGCGCATGAGCTCAAGTTTATCCCACTGCGTCATCGAGAGGACCTCGCCGATCGTGCTGCCCTCGATTACTTCCTCGATGTACCAACCAGATTCTTCATCGGGATCGAGAAACACGTGCACTTCTGTGACCCGGCCAAACAAGTTGTGCAGATCGCCCATGATGTCCTGGTAAGCGCCCACCATGAACAAGCCGAGATAATAAATTTCGCCGGGATGAATCCGATGGAGCGGCAGCGTCTCCTTCACATCCTGTAAATCGACGAACTTGCAAACTCTTCCGTCTGAATCGCAGGTGATATCGACGATGGTGCCGTGGCGATCGGGCGGCGTGGTGAGTCGATGGATTGGCATGATGGGAAACAATTGACCCAGCGCCCAGTGATCGAGTAGCGACTGGAACACCGAGAAATTGCAGATGTACTGATCGCCCAGCGTCGTTTCAAGCTGCTTCACTTCGTCGGGCACATAACGCAGTCCGCGATGCATGTTGACGATTTGGTGGGCGACCTGCCAGTAAACGGTGTCGATCTTCGCTTTCGATTCGAGATCGAGCAGACCGAGATCGAATGTTTGTTGCGATTCCTCTTTAATTTGTTGGATGTCGTGCAAACTTTCCAGGCGATTTCCGCGTTTCAGCCGCTGTTTCACGTCAAGGATGTCGGCCACCAGCTTGTGATCCTTCTCGCCCGCTTCGACTTTGAGCTTTGGCGGAGTTTTTTCGATTGCGCCAAAGGCTTCGACGACCAGCACGGAGTGATGCGCGACCGTGGCGCGACCGCTCTCGCTCACTATCGCCGGATGCGCGACGCCTTCGGAGTCGCACACGTCCATGATATTCCAGACAACGTCGTTCGCGTATTCCTGGAGCGAATAATTGGTCGAACTATCGAAGTCACTGCGCGATCCGTCGTAATCGACGCCGAGGCCGCCGCCCACGTCCAGATAACCAAGTTCGTGACCGAGTTTGGACAGCTTTGCGTAATATCGTGCGCCTTCGCGCACCGCGCGTTTGATCGTCGAAATATCCGGCACCTGCGACCCGACATGGAAGTGAACAAGTTTAAGGCAATGCGCCAAGCCGGCATCCTTTAACATCTGACTGGCGGCGACCAGATTCGTCGTGTCGAGGCCGAACTTGGCATTTTCTCCGCCGCTCGGCGACCATTTGCCGGAGCCTTTGCTGTGCAACCGAGTACGAATGCCAATGCAGGGTTCAACCCCAACCTCCTTCGCGGCGCGAATGATTTGCTCAACTTCCTCTAACTTTTCTGCGACGATGATAACCGGTTTGCCTAATTTCCGACCAAGCAACGCGATGCGAATGAAAGCCGGATCTTTGTAGCCATTGCAGATGATCAAGCTCTCGGCGTCTTTCTGCATCGCAAGCGCCGCGACCAGCTCCGGTTTGCTGCCTGCCTCGAGGCCAAAATGAAAACGTTCGCCTGCATCGACGATCTCTTCGACGACTTCGCGTAGTTGGTTGACCTTGATGGGAAAAACGCCGCGATAGTGGTTTTGGTAACCGAACTCCGATATTGCGCTTTGAAATGCGCGATTGATTGATTCGACCCGGTGCCGGAGCAAATCCTGAAATCGAATCAATAATGGAAAACTGAGGTTCCTCGCACGCGCTTCGTTAACTACTTCCAACAGATCGATGGAACCGCCATCGTTCTTCAACGGCCGCGCCTCGACGTTGCCGGAGTTGTTGACGGTAAAATAGCCTTCGCCCCATCCCTCGACGTTGTATGTGGCGATGGCCGATTCAATGTCCCACTCGGTTTTCATGTCGTTTCAGACTGCAGACGTCAACTAATGCGCACATTTAATCAGCATGCAGAACATTCAAGCTCTTAGAGTGAAAATCTTCGCCTGATGCCTGTCTCCCCACGCATTACATGAGCGGTGTCCAGCGCATTGCTTGTGTTTCTGGTTCGCACACGTACTGTTTGCACGTGAACAAAACGGTGATCGAGGTGCAGGTGCGGGCAGTTTTGCCGACCAGCGGCGGGTGCGCAGTTTTCCTTGGGAATAATGAGAAGGTGTTCATTATCTACGTCGATCAAACGGTGGGCAGCGCCATCACCATGTTTATGCGCCACATCACCAAGGAGCGACCGCTTACTCATGATTTGATGGCGCATTTACTGGCGGCGCTCGGCGCAAAAGTTGAGCGCGTCATCATCAACGACCTGAAGAATGCCACCTATTACGCGCGGGTCATCATTCAGGTCGAAAACGAATTGCAGCAGAAAAAAATCATCGAGTTGGACGGGCGACCGAGCGATTGCATTGCGATGGCCACCCAGCAGAAGGCGGCAATTTATGTGAGTCAGGACGTCTGGGACGAAGTGGACGATATGAGTGACGTCCTGCGCAAGATGGAGGAAGAGGGACTAAAGACTGATCCGGAAGCGGAAGAGTAAATTTTAGCAGCGTTCTCTAACCGCCGGTTGCATTGGGCGCGCAGACAGCGCCGCTACGAGTGTTAGCCAAGCAGATCACCATAACGATTGTCTGCCAGTTGCAGGCAACATGCCAAAATTTCCGATCCGGTGTTGAGCTTCAACGTCTCCTCCACCAGCTCGCGGCATTCAGGAATGCTCAGGCTTTGCACGGCGCGCTTGACTCGTGGAACAAGGGTCGCTGCTGCGCTGAGCTCATCCATGCCGAGTCCAAGCAAAAGCGGCACCAGCGCGACGTCGCCCGCCATTTCTCCGCAGACGCCCACCCAGATATGGTTGGCGTGAGCCGCGTCGGCAACCATCTTCAGTAAACGCAGGATTGCTGGATGCGTTGGCTCGTAAAGATACGCGATTTTTTCATTCACACGATCGACTGCAAGCGCATACTGAATCAGATCGTTCGTACCGATACTGAAAAAATCGACCTCGCGCGCGAGAGAGCTTGCGCAAATGGCCGCACTTGGGATTTCGATCATCGCGCCAACTTCAATCCTTTCCGCCATCTCGGTTCTTGAGCTGCGCAACTGTTTCTTGCAGTCTTCAAGCACAGCGACGGCGCGGCGCAATTCATCCAACCCGGAGATCATCGGAAACATGATCTTTATGTTGCCGACGGCGCTGGCGCGGAGAATTGCACGCAGTTGCGTTTTGAAAATCTCCTGATTCTCGAGACAAAACCGGATCGCGCGCCAACCAAGGAACGGGTTCAACTCATCGGTGATGTCTGCCGCGCCCTCAGCCAGTTTATCGCCGCCGAGATCAAACGTCCGAATGATCAACGGATGCGGACGGACGCGCTCTGCCACCTTTCGATAAGTTTCGTATTGCTCGTCCTCTGTTGGCAGAGTTGCGCGGTTCAAATAGAGGAATTCGGTGCGGTAAAGTCCGATTCCCTCCGCGCCGTTGGCTGCAACGGCCTCGACGTCTTCCGGAAGCTCGATGTTTGCTGAGAGAACAATGTGACGTCCATCGCGCGTGGTTGAGGTGGTCTCGCGCAGTTTCTTTAGTTGTGCCGCGACTTTGGCCCTCCGTGATTCGATTTCCTTGTAGCACGCAAGGGTCTGAGGCGCCGGATTGACGATCAGCCACCCATCGTTCCCATCGAGAAGAAGATGCTGCCCAGTGTCAATCTTCGCAGTGATGTCGTGCAAACCGAGTACCGCCGGAATGTTGAGCGAACGCGCCAGGATCGCCGCGTGGGAGGTTCGGCTGCCAAGATCGGTGGCGATCCCAAGCACGTTTTCCCGACTCATGCTTGCCGTGTCCGAAGGCGTAAGGTTGTGGGCAACCAAAATGTGCGGCTCGCTCAGGGAAAGAAATGCCTTGGGAGCTTTCCCTTGGAGATTATGAATCACTCGCTTGGCTACGTCCTGAATGTCGAGCGCACGTTCCCGCAGATACGGATCATCGATTTTGCTCAACGTCTCGGCGTAACGTGTGGCGACTTCCTGGAACGCCCACTCCACGTTGCAAAGATCAGTCTTAAGCTTTCGCAGAACTTCATCGATTAATGTGCGATCCTCGACCACAAGCAGATGCGCGTCGAAAATCGCCGCGTCTTTTGCACCGATCGATTCGGCAATGCGCTGCTGCATCTCGAGGATTTGCATGCGCGTTTGAATGAGTCCCGCCTCGAACCGGCCGATTTCGTCCGCAACCTGGGACGGCGCAATCTGGTAATGCACCACTTCATCCAGATCATCACGGACGACATGGATCTTGCCGAAAGCGATTCCGGGTGAAACGCCAATTCCTTCAAACCGGATTTCCACGTTGTCGCTCATCCGCTTCCGAGAGTAAGGCAAATGTCAAACTCACGAAAGTCTTTCGCGCACGCGTCCTCTGCGACGTAAGCGGCGGCTCAATCTTCGTTGAAACCCGCTTTGATCAGTTCCTCCAGTTCCTCCATCGCCTTGTCGGCATCTGGTCCTTCGCAACGGATACGCAGTTTTGAGCCCTGCCCGGCAGCAAGCATCATCAAACCCATGATGCTCTTGCCATTTACCTCTTCTCCTTCCTTCGAGACCCAGATGTCCGAGCGATACCGGCTTGCAATCCGCACAAACATCGCAGCCGGTCGGGCATGCAATCCAAGCCGGTTCACAATGGTAAGCTCTTTGTCGAGCTTCTGCGCGGGCGCAGCGCGGCTGCTTTTTCGATACAGCAATCCCATTATGTCGCCCTCTTCTGCTCCATCAGACGCAGCAATCTGGTGTTGAAGTCAACGGCTGCGTTCTGTCCCAAGCCTTTCAATTTTTCGTCCATCGCGGCGACCTCGATCAAACGCGCCATGTCGCGCCCGGGTCGCACTGGGATCGTCACGTGCGGAACTTTGAGCCCCAGAATTTCATAAAATTCCCGGTCGAGCCCAATGCGGTCGATCTCTTCCACGTCCCCCCAGTCCTTCAACGTCACGACGAGATCGAGACGCTTCTCGACTCGAATACTGCCGATGCCAAAGACCTTTGCCACATCAATGATCCCAATCCCGCGCACCTCCATGTGATTGCGCGTGAGTTCGGGCGCCGTGGCCATGAGCTCGCGTCCTTCAAGCATCGTAACGCGCGTCACATCGTCAGCCACGAGACTGTAACCGCGCTCAATCAGCCCGAGCACGCATTCGCTTTTCCCGATGCCGCTTACTCCGCGAATCAACACGCCGACGCCCAAAATGTCCGCCATGCTGCCGAACTCCGTCACAGTTGGCGAGAAAGCCATTTCCAACGCGATCGTAGCGGCGTTGATGAACTTCATCGTGATCATCGGCGTGCGGAAGACGGCGATTTTTGCCTCGGCGGTCACAGCCAGCAATTCCGGTGCGAGATGAAACCCGCGGGACATGACCAGGCATGGGATCTTGTGCGCGCAGAGGTTGCGAAAGCGCTCCACGCGCAGTTTCGCAGGTAAACTTTTCAGATAGGAATGTTCGGCCGCGCCCAATACCTGCACACGTTTCTCGGCGAAATAGGTGTAGAACCCCGAGAGCGCGAGCCCGGGGCGATTGATGGTCGGCTCGCGAATTTTTCGATGAAAGCCCACGCATGGGCCCTCGAGCTTCATCTGCAATTTTTCGGCGTGCGAATTGTAAAAGCTCTCGACCGTCACAACGGGAACGCTCTTCTGCTGATCGCTTGGGGATGTAATCGTTTGCGTCCCGGGTTCTTCCGCCATCAGACCTAACTTCTAGCGTGAATACCCGCAATTTCCAATGGCCATCGCGCCTTATCACCGGCTCGGGGCTGATGCTTGCAGCAAAGCAACATCCGGGCGCCGGATCGCTGATTCGTTACCTTTTTTGCTGATCCTGGTACCGGATCACCTTGGCGCTTTCGAGCGTGACGAGACCGCCGCCCATGATTTCATCGAGCACCGGCAGGAATGCATTCACCTTCTCCTCCGAATCCACGATCTCAATCACAATTGGGAGATCCATCGACAGGCGAAGAATTTTTGCAGTGTGCAAATGACTGGATTTTCCAAATCCCATTGGGCCGCGCAACACCGTTGCGCCCGCCATCTGCATCTCCCGCGCCTTCAAAACAATCGCCTCGTAGAGCGGCTGATGGTGGTAACGATCGCTTTCGCCGATAAAAATCCGCAGAAGGACGGCGTCTTCGGGAATTTGCATAAGTCGTTTCTATTTTGGCAGAAGCGTGAGAGCAAGTATGCGTCCGAGGCAGACGGCTGCGAGACAGCAAGCGAACGACAGCAGCGTATTCAGGAACGCCTTCAACCAATCCCCGTCTCGAACGAAATCGAGTGTTTGTAAGCTGAAGGATGAGAACGTCGTGTAACCACCGCACACACCGATCATGAAAAATTGCCGAAATCGCGGGGAAACAAGAACCGCCCCCTCCGGATCTGCAAATGCAGCGAAGAACCCGATGGCGAAGGAACCGCTAACGTTCACAACAAGTGTCCCCAACGGAAAAAATTCGCCCGCGCGTTCAGCGATGAATCCCGACATCCAGAATCGCGCTCCAGTCCCAAGTGCGCCACCGAGCATTACCAAAATATAACTGAGCATAAAAAACTCCTTCCTGCTTGGAAGGAGTCATCAGCTCACGCGGTTTTCTGTCGGGATGACAGAAGGCAAACTCCATTGCCTACCTACATTCTAGCGCAACCCCTTTGTCATGTCGAGCGAAGTCGCCTGCCAAGCCATAGCCATAGGTGAAGGCTGGAGACTTCCCGCTGCATTACTTTACGGTAGCCGGGATCCTTCGACTCCGCTTCGCTTCGCTCAGATGACGGGAGCTCGGTGCGCCGTCACATCTTGAAGCGTTCGCCCAGATAAAGCTGACGGCTGATGGGATCGTTGATAAGGAAATCTTTTGTGCCTTCGCTCTCGACGCGGCCATCGTAAATCAAGTACGCGCGATCCACGATGGAGAGAGTTTCACGGACGTTGTGATCGGTAATCATGATGGCCAGCCCCGATTTGCGCAGGTTCACGATGATCTGTTGCACGTCGTAAACGGCAATGGGATCGACGCCGCTGAACGGCTCGTCGAGCATCAGCAACTTTGGCTGCGTGACCAGTGAACGGGCAATGGTCAGCCGGCGTTTCTCGCCGCCGCTCAGGGTTAGCGCGGTATTCTTTGCAATTCGCTCAATACCGAACTGGTGCAATAACTGGTCGCAACGGTTTCGCCGCTCGGCCTTGCTCATGGGAAGTGTTTCCAAAATGGCCATGATGTTTTGTTCCACCGTCATTTTGCGAAAGATCGATTCTTCCTGCGGCAGATAACCCATGCCGAGCCGGGCGCGCTTGTACATAGCGTAGTCTGTTACGTCGGTATCGCAGAAAATCACGCGACCGCTGTTTGGCCTGACCAAGCCAACGATCATGTAAAAACTGGTGGTCTTGCCCGCTCCGTTTGGCCCGAGAAGCCCCACGATCTCACCCGCATGGACGTGCATGTTCACGCCGTCCACAACTGCCCGGCCACCGTAAATCTTAACAAGCTGGTCGGTTGTAAGAACGGTTTCTTGCTTCGGCGCGAGCGCCGAAGATCGTTTTGGAATCGAAATCGGCGCAGTTTGGCTGATCATGGCGTGGGGAGGGCCGCTGGTGGCACTGACTGAGACGGCGCGGGCTGAGCTTCGGCTTTCTTTGCTTCGCCTTTCTTTTCACTGGTCTGGTCTTCTTTGGGCTGCTGGCGAATCTCCGTGCGGCTCGGGCCATGAGTTGTTAGTTGGCTGTTCTGGTTAATGATCATCACGGTATCAGGGCTTGTTGCCACATGCATATTGGGCCCCTCCTGAACGCGCGGGGTCCCTCGTAACTCGACATCTCCAGTCGCGGCGGTGTAAGTCGCTTTGTCTGCCCGCCCCACTGCTCGCGTTGGCGATCCGCCGTTGGGATCGAGTCGGTCCCGCACCAGTCCAACGTTTCCTTCGGCAATCGCTCTCTCGAGGCCCTGGTTTTCTCCCTTTGTGATGAACACGGTCAGTTTGTCAGATTGAAGATTGAAACGTGGATCGGTGACTTTCACTCGTCCGCTAAAGATGCCTATGTTCTTGGTTGAATCAAAAAACGCTTCGTCCGCGTAGATTTCCGTCGTTGTGGGTTCATTGGAGTCCAGTCCCGCGGTCTGGCCAAAAAACGGGTTAGCAGGCGATTTATTTTCTTTCTGACCCGGTTGTTTATTTGCCTTTTTCTTTGCCGCAGCCGCAACAGCTTTTGGCGTCGCAGCAGCAGTCTGACCCTGTAAGCGCGCGCCGGTCGCGCAGGCGATAACCAAGACCAGCGCCGCAAATTTTTTCATTGGCTCGTTTCGGGTTTCGCCGTCAGACGCGATTTGTCGGTGATGACCATTTTCACGTTGCCAATCAATCGCCCCGTTCTGCTGTTCGTGTCGAACTGCACTGAATCGCCGGCGATGTTGAAATCTGCCCGCTGGATTGTGGTGCGTTCTTTTGAGCTCAGGATCCGCGTCTTCAAATCAAGCACGGATGTGCTCATGTCGATTTTCAGGTCCGGCTGATCTTCGGGGGTGTAAGTAGTAATTTTGAGATGTTCAAAGCCGATGTGTTCCTGGTCGATCCGGTGCGCTGTTCCCGCTTCGAATTTTCCTCGGAGATGTCCTTCGCCATCGAAATCCGGCAACACAAGACCCTTGGCTTCGTGGCCGATCGGAAGGGGAATGTTCGTCAAGCTTTGCTCGCCCGGAGACGAACTCGGCGTCGGCCGCGTCCGAGCCTTTCCTTTGCGGGCCTTTGATTGGCCTGACGCGTGAGGCGCCAAAAATAAGACAGACAGCGAAAGTGACACCAGCCAAGTCGCAAAAAACCAACATCGAGAAGTGCGATTCACTCGAACAGCCAATCCTGTTGATTTATGGTTGCTGCCCGCGCGATTAAACTCGATCGCCTCCACCTGAAACCATAGCATGAATAGCCTTTAACATGCGTAAGTGCTTCGGCAAATCGTTTGCCCGAATCTGATTCGCTCCGTCGGACAAAGCGCGGGCGGGATTTTCATGAACCTCCATGAAAATTCCGTCGCAGCCTGCAGCCATAGCGGCCCTGGCCAGCACCGGCGCCAGAACGCCGTCGCCGGAGGTCGAGTCCCCTGCCCCGCCGGGTCGCTGCACGGAATGTGTTGCGTCGAAAATCACCAGATAACCGGCCTCACGCATCCAGTAGAGCGAGCGCATGTCGGCGACGAGGTTGTTGTAGCCAAAAGTCGTCCCGCGCTCGGTGAAGCAAAATTGTGAGTTGCCAAAAGCGATCAGTTTCTCAGCAATGTTTCGCACGTCCCAAGGCGCCAGAAACTGACCTTTTTTCACGTTGATCGCGCGACCGGTTTTCGCAGCGGCGCGCAGTAAATCCGTTTGCCGGCAAAGAAACGCCGGGATCTGCAACATGTCGATCTTTTCTCCGACAATTTCAGCCTCAGTCGGAGAATGAACATCGGTCGTCACCGGAATCTTCAAGTCGTGTCCTATCGCCGAAAGAATCTCGCAACCTTCACGCACACCAATTCCGCGGAACGAGCGCACCGACGTCCGATTGGCCTTGTCGTAGGAGGCTTTGAAAATGAAATCAACGTCTTCAGACGTGCACGCCTCGGCAATCTTCTTCGCCATGCGCCAGAGAAACTTCTCCGACTCAATTACGCACGGGCCGAGGATGAACACTGGGCGTCTACCGCCAATTGCGACATTTCCAATTTTGAGCGACTTAATTTTCACACACCGGAAAATGAATCAGGAAAAACAGGAAGACGAAATTACATGTTCGCGTTCTGCTTTCCTACTCTCCTAATTAATCCTCTTTTCGTGATATCAAAAACGGCAAAAGGCGCGTACAGCACGAGGAAAAAGAGCAGTGCCACTCCGTGCATTTGCAAGAGATACAGCGGCCACGAATCGGAGAGAAAGCTCAAGATGGAAAATGCTTCCGGCTTGTGCAGCAAAAATCCGTAATTGAAGCCGGTTAGTTCGTCCACGATCAGGGTGACCACGAAATAAAATTCCGACCAAAGCCAAGCGCGTACGAGGGACATTGGGTACGGCCGGTAGCGGCGGGTCAACATCAGGAAAACTACGCCGACGATAATGCCTGAATGCGACGTGAAAAAACTGATGAACCGCCAGTCTGGAAAACCGTAGCGCAGGTTCGGCGTGAGGACGGCTTGCAAGGTGCCGCCAATTCCCCAGAAATACGCGATCTCGAACCAGCGCTGACTCCCCGTCCACATCGCTACAATGACGACGACCATGCCCCAGTCGCACATTTGCATCGGCAACATCTGTCGCCAATCCACCACGCCTCGGCTGCGGATAAAGATCAGATAAATCAGATAGTTCAAGATCAGCACCGCCGAGAGCGCGACGATGATCCCCGTCTCGATCCGCTGCGAGTTTGTGCGCCGCACGAGTGCGGCAAGCCCAAACGGCAGCACGATCGTGACAAAAATCACCGTCAGATGCGGCAGACCGTATGGTTGAAATTCAGGCGCCATGGGTTGTTATAGCGGCGGTTGACACAAACACCGCTACAAAGCAAACCAATTCAGCGGATTATCCAGAGATTGCACGGAATCACATCGCTAACCCAAGCGATATTGCTCGGCAGTCGCTGAACTGTTTCGCGACTTTTCGGCAGCGGCACGACAAGCAAGTCGGCCTCCACCGATCGCACAAAATCGGATGCAGCGAGGCC
>JBKOYE010000012.1:0-14020 GCA_046725275.1 Verrucomicrobiota bacterium | reverse complement strand
GTACGTCACCGAGGTAGCCGAAGGCATGGTGGTACTCGACGCGGTACATGACATCCAGCGGACCCAGGCGCCAGATCTGGCCTGTCGATGGAATTGCAAGGCCGGCAAGTGCGGGTCGTGTTCAGCCGAAGTGAACGGAATGCCGAAGCTCATGTGCATGACGCGGCTGAGCGAGCTGCCATTGGAAAGACCGGTTACGATCGAGCCGATAAAGGCATTTCCACTCATTAAGGATTTGGTTACCGACGTTTCGTGGAATTTTGCGGTAAAGAAGAGAATCAAACCGTTTAAGCCTCGGCAGCCCGATGCGCCGGACGGTACATGGCGCATGCAGCAGGAGGACATCGATCGTGTCCAAGAATTCCGAAAGTGCATAGAATGTTTTCTTTGTCAGGACGTTTGCCACGTGCTCCGCGACCACCAGATGCACGACAAATTCATCGGTCCGCGCTTCTTGATTCACGTTGCTGCACTCGAGATGCACCCGCTCGACACCCAGGATCGGATCGATGAATTGAGAAACACACAGGGAATCGGCTATTGCAACATCACCAAGTGCTGCACGAAAGTATGCCCGGAAAGTATTGAGATCACCGATAATGGAATCATTCCCCTGAAAGAACGCGTGGTGGATGAATTTTATGATCCACTCGGATGGTTCTGGCGTTTGTTGAAACGAAAGAGTGATTCGGGAAACCTAAATCGAGAATCGTGAATCGAGCCGAAGGGATCGGCGAGATAGAAGGCAAAGCCGCGAGGGTAGCGGCGAGCGAGGCGGGAGCCGAGCGCGTTTCAATCGGTTGTCTCCGCCGATTTAACGATGTAACGATGTAACGAATTACGACCGTACAATGGCCGAGCTAAAACGACTCCACAAAGACGCAATTCCCGCTGCGCTGGAGAAGGCTGAGCGCTACCGCTTGCTCAACGAACCCGGCGAAGCTGAGAGCATTTGCATCGACATTCTCGCAGTCGATCCCGATAACCAGCGCGCCATCATCACGCTTTTGCTCGCATTCACGGACCGTTTTGAAAAAGGTTACGGCGTTAGTGAGACGCAAACGAAAGAATTGCTGAGCCGCGTGAAATCGGAATATGAGCGTGCGTATTATTCCGGAATCGTCGCCGAGCGGCGGGCAAAGACGAAACTGCGACAGCACACGCCGGGCTGCCGGTTTCAGGCTTACGATCTTTTGCGCGAAGCAATGGACTGGTTCGAAAAAGCTGAACCGCTCAGCCCACCCGGTCACGACGATGCGATTTTGCGGTGGAACACCTGCGCCCGCATCATTGAGCGAAACAAATTGGTGGCTCGAGAAGAAGAAGAACGAATCGAACTTCCTCTCGAGTAGCTGTAGCCGCTTCGCTAGGCGAAGCGCAATTTACCCTCGATCATGACAGACCAAGACGCCTTCGCTCGGTTCGAGCACACGGGCTGGCAGCGTGTGGCGGACAAATACGATTCCGTGTGGTCGTCGCTAACGCGGCAATTCATTCCTTCGCTTTTAGAAGACGCCAGCGTTTCGTCAGAAATGTTGGTTTTGGATGTGGCCTGTGGCCCCGGCTACGTGTCAGCCGCAGCGAAACAATTGGGCGCGGTTCCCACGGGAATCGATTTCTCCGAAAAAATGGTCGCGATTGCGAAGCGAATGTTTCCGGAGATTGGATTTACGCAAGGCGACGCACATGACCTCCCATTTGAAGACGACACTTTCGATCGTGTGCTAATGAACTTCGGGTTGTTGCATGTCTCACATCCAGAAAGAGCATGCGCCGAAGCGTGCCGCGTTTTAAAAAGGGGAGGCAAGTTTGGTTTTACTGTTTGGGCCGGACCAGACCAGAATCCGGGCGCGAAGATTGTTAATGACGCCGTTGAAGCTTACGCGGATTTGAACGTCGGCTTACCCGAAGGTCCGCCGAAATATTTGTACGGCGAACGAGAGGAATGCCGGGAAGTGCTGAGACGAGCCGGTTTCGATGGCACTTCGATGAGCTATGAAACGCGCGCGGTTGAGTGGCATCATCCACACGCCGGTTACTATTTTGAAGCGGAACGAAACGCCGGCGTGCGCACCGCGGGCATCCTGGCGCGGCAGTCGCCGGAAACATTGGAGAAGATTCGAAGCGCGCTTGAAAACGGAATTAAACAATACGCGCGAGGAAACGAATTCGTCTTACCAATGGCGGCCCACGTTGTCGTCGTGTCAAAGAAATAGGCTGTTACCTGACGCTGTAGTCGCCGCCCTGTGGGCGGCGCAAACGCTTCGCACAGCGAAGCGGCTACAGGACGACCTACACAATGGCGCCGCCGCAGCTCGAACCAGCACCGGCCGTGCAACCAAAACAGTGATCGCCGGTCATGATCTCGCGATTTTCGAGCGAATCGGGATTGACCTCCCACAAAAAAATCGGCTGCCCATTGTTCCATTGCATCCCGAGCTGCTGATTGAAATCGCAGTCGTAAACTTCACCGCGCCACCCAACGCTGATTGTGTTGCGGCACATGAGACCTTCGATAGTCGCTGGATTGAATGCCTCTATCAAAAGTTGCATGTACTCATCGAGCCGATTGCTGTGGCGCAGATAAGCGGCGAACCGGCCGATCGGAAGATTCGCGAGCGCGTACAGCCTGTTGAACACAATTCCGAAATGTTTTTGCAGTTCGCGCTTGTACTCGGCCTCAAGCTCAGCCTGCGCTGGCGGCAGAAATGCGCCCACCGGATTGTAAACGAGATGCAACGGCAAGGCTGGATCGATTCCGTAGCCTAACGAGTTCAAAAGCTGCAGCGCCGCGATGCTGCCTTCGAAGACGCCGTCGCCGCGTTGCGCCTTCACATTTTCTACCGAATAACACGGCATCGATGCGATGATCTCCACCTTGTTATCGGCAAGAAACTCAGCGAGATCTTGATAGCCGTCCTCAAGCAAAATGGTGAGATTACAGCGATCGATCACGTGACGCGAGGGCTGCAGCTCTTTCATACGCTCGATGAAATACTGAAAATCGGGAATCATTTCCGGCGCGCCACCGGTGAGGTCAACCGTTGGAACCTCCGTATTCGCCAGCCAGTCAATGATGCGATCAATTGTCTCGCGCGTCATAATTTCTTTGCGCTTCGGCCCGGCGTTCACATGGCAATGCACGCAGGTGAGATTGCAAAGCTTACCCACATTGACCTGAAGAATTTCAGGGCGCCCACGGCGCAGCGAGACCGAGTGTTGCGCCAGTTTCTGCGAGAAGCGGTTCATTATAAGTCAGCAGCAACTGCCGCCGTCGGAGCACTTGGTCTTCACTTCTATGGTCGCGTTGTAATTTTGACCCTTGGTTTGTTTCGCTCGTGCAACGACGTGCGGCGAAAATGCCCAAGAACTAGCGCATTTCGAGAAAACACGAGGCTTCTACCGTTCCAGTTCCCCAATCTCACGCTTCAACGGCACACATCTCATCGCACCACATTTCAATACGTGCCCGAATTTCGTCGCGAATCTTCCGCACGCCTTTAAGCCGTTGCTCGTAATGGCCGGAAATAGCGGAAGGGTCAGGGAAACTCCAATGCAACCGGTGGGTCACGGCTGGAAAAATCGGACAACCTTTGGCTTCGGATTCATGGCACACGGTGATGACGTACGGGAAGAATTGTCCACTTTTAAAGACATCGAACACGCCTTGCGTTTTCTTTGCTGATATGTCAATGCCTACTTCACTCATTACTTGAACCGCCAGCGGATTAAGCTGCCCTGGCTCCAGGCCAGCGCTGTGGGCTTCAAAATAATCCCCGCAAAGCTCATTGAGAAACGCTTCGGCCATCTGGCTTCTGGCGCTGTTATGGACGCAAATGAACAGAACTTTCTTTTTCATACGTTCGATTTTGGAGACGTTGTCCCGGGATGCAGAACTGAGCAACAGCCTTCTTCACGAGCGCATCGGCACATGATGACGGCCAGTAGAGCGCCTAGCACGGGAGCAAGCAAATAAATCCAGAGACTGGACAGATGTTGCGAGATTACCGCTGGCGCTAACGAGCGGGCAGGATTCATTGACGCACCGCAGATCGGACCGGCAAACATTGCCTCCAGTCCAATGACACCGCCAACGGCTATGCCTGCCGTAATGCCCTTCTCCGCAGCGCCGGTTGAGACGCTGAGGATCACAAACATGAGAATCGCCGTGAGAATCAACTCAAGGATGAATGACTGCGTTGCCGAGCCAGAGGGGAGCGTCGCGCCCAGGCTCTGGTTATTCGGGAACAGAAAGCGCAGGATACCGCTCGCTATGAATGCTCCTGCACACTGACTGAGGACGTACGGAATTAATTCGTGGAGTGGAAATCGTCGTGCTGCAAAAAACCCGAAACTCACTGCAGGGTTTAAATGTGCACCAGAAACATCGCCGACAGTATAAATCATCGCGAGAACGATCAGCCCGAACGTCAGCGAGATTCCAACGTGCGTAATTGCTCCGCCGCTCGCCTCGTTAATGACGATTGCGCCCGTTCCGGCGAACACGAGCGCGAACGTACCGATAAATTCCGCAACGCACTTCTTCATAAAGCAAAACCAAGAACACTCCCGCCTACAGGCGTAAGTGTATTGGACTCCGAAAATCGTGCATTGTTTACGCTCCACTCAGCAACAACAAAATGGTAGGAGGATAATCACGTGCGATGACACCGATTCACGATCTTTGGGAACGCTTTCATCAAAGCATTTTGGCTTTTGTCCGAAAACGCGTGCCGACTAGCGATGTTGATGATGTCGTCCAGGACATCTTTATCCGGGCGGCAGGAAGCATTGACGGTTTACGGAAAGAAGAGCGTGCGGAAGCATGGCTGCTGGGCATTGCGCGGCGGGCGATTGCGGACGCCTATCGCAAGCGCGCTCATTCCAATCACGTTTCGCCGGGGGATGACCTCCTTGCCAACACACCGGATGAAACAGCACGACCAGCTGAAAATCTTTCCAAATATTCTGGTGAACACGACGTGCACGAAGAGGTGCTTTCGTGGCTCCGCCCGATGGCAGACGAGATTAGCGAGCCCTACCGCACCGCACTAATCCGAGCGGATTTCGATAAAATACCACAGCGCGCACTGGCGAAAGAATTGGGCCTCTCTGAGTCGGGCTTGAAATCGCGGGTGCAACGGGCCCGAATGAAGCTCGCGAACGTGTTGAAACGGTGTTGTGAGGTTGAGTTTGGCACGGAGGGGCGCGCCGTCGCGTTTCGGCGACTTCGGAATTGCGAATGCGACTAACTTTTCTCGCGTCTTTTTGCGCCTCGCGACGACTACTTAGTTGAAGGGCAATTAAGCCCTCGTTTAACGAAAGGAAGCAGTATGAAACGAATGCACGTTATGTTGCGAGTTAAAAACCTTGAAGACGCCATCAAATTCTATTCCGCGCTTTTTAGTTCGCCACCCACAGTAAGCAAACCTGACTACGCTAAATGGATGCTCGACGATCCTCGCGTGAACTTCTCGGTGGCGGAAAAGGCCGATTCGCACGGAATTGAACACCTTGGCATTCAGGCCGAAACGCTGGCGGAGCTTAAGGAACTTCGGGATCGCATAGTACGCGCGGGTGGTACCGTTAGGAATGAGGGGCAGACTACCTGTTGTTATGCGAACTCAGACAAAACTTGGGTTGTCGATGCGCAGGGAGTCGCGTGGGAGGCCTTCTACACGGCCGGAGCGACGGACAGGTACTACGGTAATAGAGCGACGGGTTGTTGCGAACGAGTTGCGTAAAACTGCTCGGAGCGAGCGCGATCACTTACTACCGTTACACTACGGAAACACAATCGATAGCTTGTCTTCGGCTGGCCGAAATGAAGGTTTGGCGCACAAGTAGCTCAGCTTGTGCGCGAAACGGTTCAAAACAAAATCAGCAGCAACTACCGCCATCGCAGCAGGTGTTGTTTGCTTCCGTCGTCGCGTCGTAGTCCTGACCTTTGGTCTCTTTGGGGTGTCGTGATGCAGTACGCGAACAATCGAAAGGCTTTGCTTCTGCTAACGGCACATCCACAAGTGGATCGACGAATTCGAAGAATTCATCATACGGCGCTTTCTTGTAGAGATGATACGTCTTGTCGCAAACCGCGTAGCGCTTGCCGCGTTCCATTCGGTGATTGTCGTCATCGAGCACTTCCTTGAATGGACCTCGGTAGATCACGGCCTGATTGCGCTCAAAACATTCGCCCTGTTTTCCCTTAAACGCTTCGATTATGACGGAGCGAAATTCGATTCCGTGCACCGTGCGCCACGGAGCAGCATCGCGTTTCAAGATTTGGATCCCGTAAAAGCCTGCATTCTCGAAGGCGGCCAGAAATCCTTCTTCGGTAAATGCGCCTGAGATGCAGCCGCTCCAAAGCTCCGGATCGTTTTGCATTTCTTCCGGCACCTCTTCATCGCTCACGATGTCCGCGATCACCGCGCGTCCGCCTTTCTTCAAAACGCGAAAGATTTCATCGAACAATCGTCGTTTCGATTTCGGCTCGACCAGATTCAGCACGCAATTAGAAACAACCACGTCCACCGAATCGCTTGCGATCAACGGACGTTTGACCCGCAGTTCTTCGGCCAACTCGTCTGCCGCGAGAAATGAGGCTGCATCCGTGATCGGCTTTTGTTTCAATCGTTGATCTAATAGTTCCAAATCGAGCGCCAGATCCTGTATACGACCCTTGCGAAATTCCACGTTCGCGTAGCCGATTCGCTCGGCGACAATTGGCTCGTTCCGCCGCGCCACTTCCAACATTCCGTCTGTCATATCGACCCCGATTACTTTGCCTGTCGGGCCGACAATTTGCGCGGCGATGAAACAAATTTTGCCCGCGCCGCTGCCGAGATCGACCACCGTTTCACCCTCGCGTAGGTAACGCGACGGATCGCCGCAGCCGTAATCGCGCTCAATCACTTCCTTTGGAATCGCGTTGAGATAATTGGAATTGTAATCTACGGGACAACAAAGTTTGTCCGCACGTTCTTTTGCTCCGGCTGCGTAACGCCGGCGGACGATCGTTTCTTTGCCGTGAGCATCGATCATAGTGATTCGAAGCTCTATCAGGCCGTCTTATTCCTGAAAAGGCTTGATTTGCATGGAAAGCTCAACAATCGGGGGACAGCAATGCATGTTGCGATTGATGCAGCCGCTCGGGCCGGTATCAATTCCCCGCGCATCGTCGACGATCACGTCATCTGCTCGGTGGATGACGGGCTGCCGCGAGCGGCACTCGAAGATTTATTGAAGACGGTGCGCTACGCCGGTGGCTAAGCGCGGCGCGGAGCGATCTGAGCAGCTCCAAAGAAGCGAATGCCTTGTTCCTCACGATCCTTGGCACTAGGCGTCGATCCTGGCTAAGTAAAGTCAGCGCGAGCACGGTTTATTACAAATATCAGCTTGCGGCTTCAGGATCCGGCGCTCTTTTCCTGCCTGCACGACAGTGGAAATCTGGAATAACGAGCGTTGATGCGGTTCTTACTTAGTGAACACGGAATGAGCGAAAGCGATTTTGAGCAGTTGGTGAACCGACATTACGTGGCGCTCTACCGCTTTGCGCTCACTCTCGCGAAATCGGAAGCGGATGCAGCCGACTTAACGCAGCAGACATTTTTTCTTTGGGCTTCGAAGGGACACCAGTTGCGCGACGGATCGAAGGCGAAATCGTGGCTGTTTACCACGTTGTATCACGAGTTTCTGAATCAGCGGCGGCACGAAGTCCGCTTTCCTAAGGTAGAGCTGGAGGATGCGCGTGAAGAGGAGATGTCGATCTCGCCGAATGTAATTAAATTCGACAGCGCAACCGTGTTGCAGGCGCTGTGTGAAGTGGAAGAACCGTTTCGCGCGCCGCTCACGCTGTTTTACCTGAATCAATTTTCGTATCAGGAAATCGCCGACGTGCTCGACGTGCCAATCGGCACGGTAATGTCGCGGCTATCGCGCGGCAAGGCGCAGTTGCGGCAGCGGCTGCTCTCAAAAGAAGAAGTTCTTGGTAATAAAGTCATTGCACTGCAATCAGACAGAAGAAAGGAATTACATGGATAGTCGGGAAGCAAAATTTATGTTGAATGCGTATCGACCCGGCGGTCAGGACGCAAACGATCCGCGCTTTGCCGACGCGCTCGAGCAGGTTCGGCGTGATCCGATTTTGCAACGCTGGTTTGACGAATCAATCGCCTTCGATGTAGAGATGGCGGAAAGACTGTCCGCGACCCCGGTGCCGAGCGATTTGCGTGAAAGCATCCTCACCGGCCTAAAAATCACTCGTGGGCTGCATTGGAAGAATCGGTGGCGAAAATGGGCAATCGCGGCCGCGGTGGTTTTAAGCGCCACGCTGGGAGTTTTGATCTGGCATAACACGAAGCCAGCTCCGGTGGTAGGTTGGCAGTTGCAGGCGCTGGACGCTATTTTGTCATCAATTGCTCGAAACGAATCGCACTTCGACCTAATATCGCGCAATCCGAGCGACCTAGTGAAGTGGCTTCGCGCGAACCATGCTCCTACGGGAAAACGCTTACCGGATAACCTGGATAAGCTAGCCAGCATCGGCTGCAAAACAATTTTTTGGCACGGGAAACCGGTGTCACTAATCTGCTTCACCCTGCCGGAAGGGCAAGCAATACATCTCGTCATAGCAAATGCATCGGCAGATTCGGATCGCGCGATCAAGCATAAGGCAAAAGCGATTCAGCAAGGTCATTGGGCGACGGCAACGTGGCGCGAGGGCGACATGATTTACATGCTCGCACTCGAAGGCTCGCGCGATGAGCTACGCCGTTATCTGCTGTGATCCCAGGCGACCCAACTCTTCATGAACCAACTCTGGATCGCCTTCATCATCTTTGGATTAGGCTTCGTCGCGATAATTTCGGCGGCGCAGACTCGTGAAAATGTCGAGGCACCTGCCGGGATCAACCACGATTCGTTCGATCGGCTGCTGAAAAAATATGTGAACGAGCAGGGACTGGTGAACTACGGTGCGTGGAAACAAAACGCAGCAGATCTACCCGCGCTCGATGAGTACTTGAAGCAATTCTCTGGGAAGTCGGATAATCTAGCGCAGGGTAACGAAAAGGCCGCTTCGCTGGTAAACGCTTACAATGCGTTCGTGCTCCACTGGATTTTGTCCAATTATCCGACTGAAAGCATTTGGCAGCTGAAGGATTCGTTTTCCGGAAAACGCAGCGAGATTACAGGCCGGAAAGTTTCTTTAGATGATATCGAACACGGAACCCTGCGACCTCTAATCGGATATCGTGCGCATGCAGTTCTGGTCTGCGCGGCGCGCAGCTGTCCGCCGCTTCAGCGCTTCGCCTACACGGCCGATAAATTCGAAGAGCAGGACGATCTAGCATTTCGTGCGTGGTTCGCACGCGAGGACCTGAATAAATTGTTGCCCAACGAAAAAAGGGTGGAAATCTCCAGCATCTTTAAGTGGTTTAAGCAGGATTTCGAGAAAGCGGGCGGCGTTCCCAAGATTTTTGGACGCTATGCGCCGGAATCAATCCGTGAGTTTGCGGCAAGCGGCAATTATCAAATCAAATACCGCCCTTATAACTGGGGTTTAAACGACCAAGGTTCGCATGGCCGCAACTACAGCCAGACGCAGTTCCTCTTGGACAATGTCTTTAAGTGAAATGGGAGGGATTCTTTGGGCGAATTTGTGCGCGAGTAGAAGACGCCGATCCCTAAAAAGCGATCTTCAAAATCTGCCCATCCGTTCCGACCAGCCATCCGGCTTTGGGACTGGCGAAGGCTACCGCCCAAAAGCCGGTCACATCCGGCAACGTAAACCAGGTCGTGCCTTCGTCTGGAGTCCAGGCCGCACCTCCGTCATTCGCGGTGATCACCACGGCGCGTCCGAGATTGTTTCCGCCTCCGCGACCAGTCTGTCCGACGTAACTCAACCCGAATATGGCGCCGGTTACCGGAGGCGGATTCGTGAGAGTCCACGTTCTGCCGCTGTCGCTGGACACCGCGGTGTCCGCGTTGTTGGGATCATTGGGATCTAAATCGCCGCCACCCACGATGCCGTGGAACGGATCGCGAAAATCAACAGTGAACGCGCCGCCGAGAGGCCCGCTGAATAGCGGAGTGTTGTACGCGTTCCACGTAGTGCCCTGATCCGTCGTGGCCAGGACTCGCGCGATAGCCGCGCCACCGGTTACGATCCAGGCATTCCTGCCACCCTGCGTCGTGACGCAAGTTCCGCTCGACGCGAAGGAGAATTCCCCGGGCAATGCCGGTGGCATGTTGTTGCTGATGTCCTGCCATGTCATTCCGTCAGTCGTGCGCAGATCCGGGAAGATTCCGTTCACTGAGTCGCTATGCGCAATGCCTCGATGCGGAGTCCAGAATGCAAAGCCGTCATAGAAAGCGCCTACGGTCTCGTTCTGGAACTGCATTGTCCAGGTTGCCCCGCCGTCAGTGGTTTTATAGATGCGAAAATCAGTTGGATTCGCTCCGATCGACATCAAATACGCAACGCTCGCGCTGAAGCCCTGCACATCTCGGAATTCCAGCGTCTCGGCACCGGGCACAACATTGGCATTCCAAGTCGCTCCACCGTCAGTAGTGACCGTAAATGTACCGCTCCGGCCGCAAGCCCAGACTACCTGTGGATTTACCGGCCAGACCGCGATTAAGCCGTTGATGGTTCCGCTGTCTTGTGGAGTCAATGTAGGTTGATGAATGAGCGGCAGTTCTTGTGCGCTTAACGTGGCGCAAGTGAACGCCGGAAGCAGTAAAGCTATCAATAGTCGTTTTGACATAAGGTTTCCTCCAAAAGCAGATTCGCGGCGGCAATCCAAGTCGGTTGCAAGAGACCTGCACGGTTGTCGTCCGATTGATTTCTTTCGTCGCTCGAGCCTCTCGATTCCGTTGACGGCTCATAAGTTGAATTCCACTCTTGGTCGATGTCTTGCGCGCAAAGCTTCGTCAACGAACTGCATTCGTTGGAATGGCTCGGAATTCTCCTGGCGCGCATCGCTGTGGGTTTGTTGTTTTTTCTTTCCGGGCGCGGCAAACTTTTTGTCGCAGAGCGCCGGGGACAGATGCGTCGAACGCTGATCGAAGCGCATGTTCCTTTTCCCGATTTCAACGCTTTCTTTGTTTCAACCGTAGAGTTTGGTTGCGGGCTATTGCTTATTATTGGGGCTTTGACGCCGCTGGTGTGTGCGCTGCTCGCTTGCGTGATGATTGCCGCCATTGCGACGACAGTAATTCGCAATATCAAAGCATCCTCGCCGGCGGAGCGGCTCGCGGCATTTTTGTATCTGCCTGAGCCGCTTTATCTGGTGATTCTGATTTGGCTGTTCTTCTCAGGACCCGGATGGCTTAGCGTTGATAATCTACTTCTGCCGCAAACAAGCTTCTAGTCTGCTGGCCGTTGCCGAAGTGTATCGAATCACTCGAAAAACGCTTCGTTATTGGGACGCAGATCGATTTCCAGACTCCATGCGCTGCGATCCTGCTGAATGAGATTCCAATAAGCTTGGGCAATCGCATCCGGTTTCAGCAGCGGCTCGTTAGCGCCGGCTTTGTACCTCTTGCGCACCTCTGGCGTGTCGATCACGCCATCAATGATCACGTGCGCAACGTGAATGCCTTTCGGCCAAAGCTCGACCGCGAGCGATTGAGCCAGGCCGCGCACTGCGAATTTCGCGCTGCTGAATGCCACGGCACCGCCGCGTCCGCGTACCGAAGAAGTTGCGCCGGTAAAAATGATCGCGCCCGCACCACGCTCGAGCATATCGAGCGCAGCTTCGCGCGCGCAGAGGAATGCGCCGCAAACACCGGTTCGCCATGATTGCTCGAACTGCTCCGGCGTGGTCTCGGTCAAGCCCTTACCAAGCGAACCGCTCGCGTTGGCAATGAAGATCTCGACGGGGCCGAGCTGTTGCCGCACTTTGTGAAAGGCGGCTGCGACTTGTTTGGGATTAGAAACGTCTGTCGGGATTGCCAGCGCGTTTCTTCCAATTTCAGTAGCGAGCTTGCCGATGAATTCAGATGACCGGGCGAACATGCCGATGCTGCAGTCTTCGCTGACGAGCTTCCGTACAAGCGCTGCGCCCAAACCTGGTCCGACGCCGGCGATAATTGCGACGTACTTCTTTTTTGCATCGGCCATCAATGATGGATCGCAGCTGCGATAGTACTTAGCTGTCTATTGGCATCGAGATAACCAGCCAGCACTACTTGATCGTATAAAAGAAGCCGAGAATGGCGCCAAAAATAGCATGCGCTAATAGCACCGAAATCGGCGTGCGAATGCCGTAGTGCATCCCAAGAAATCCTGGCGGCTCGAGCTGGCGCACGACAGTTGGGCCGTGTTGTTCGTTCGCCATGCGTGGATGCAACGCGGGCAGGATCGGCAGCCCCAGCGTTAACACAAACGTGGCTTGCACGAGTCCGATCAAGGCGCCGAACCACCATGTCAATATTCCCGTCAATTGGAATGCAGCCACGTAAACGAGAGAGAAGAGCCAGCCATTGAGAAAATGCAAAAAGAAGCCGATCAGTTTCGCGCGGTCGCGGTGCGGAGTGAAAATCGTGCCCAATAGATACGGAATGTTCATTCGGGTCAGTCCCATTCCCTGGCTGCCAGCCAAAATTGAAGTCAGCACGACCGTGCTGGCGAACCCCCACAAGAACCAACTGCTCCAGTTCATATGGAAGTGGCAGCTTCGGCGTCGCGCAACGCCAGTGCAGCGTTGATCAACCCCAAATGTGTGAATCCTTGCGGGAAATTTCCCAAGGCATCGCCCGTCTCGGCATCAACTTCTTCTGCGAAAAGATCGACGTCGTTGGCGTAAGCAAGAGCTGCCTCAAAAAAATCGTGCGCTTCGACCGTCCTCCCGCTACGAGCCAAAAAGTCCACCTCCCAGAAACCACAAGCGCCGAAGGCGCCTTCACGGCGATTTGTACTCTGCCCATAGCGATAAAGGAGCCCTGGGCGCGGACACAATCGCTCCCGAATCCGCGCATTGGTTTGTTGCATACGTTCCGAACGCGCATCTTCAAATCCGTGACGGGCCAAAAGAAGCACGCTGGCATCCAGAATTTCGCTGCCGCACGCTTGCGCGTACGCTTGTAATTCTAAACTCCACGCCCGGGTTTCAATTTCTTCACGAATGCGTTTCTTTTCGGTCTCAAATTTCGCGACCGGAATGCCTTTGAGTTGCCCGCGCGCCTGCAATTTCAAGACGCGATCGAGCGCGACCCAGCACATCAATCGCGAATGCGTGTATGCCTGGCGGTCATCGCGCTCCTCCCAGATTCCATTGTCCACATCACGCCAGTGCTCGCAAACGTACTCCGCGCATTGCCGCAACATTTTCTGCAAATCGCAATCGAGCGTTTGCTGGTCGCCGACAAAATGTGCAACCGCGTCGACTACTTCGCCGTAGACGTCGAGCTGGATCTGCTCCCGTGCCGCGTTGCCGATCCGGACCGGGCGCGAATCGGCATAACCTGCCAAATGCGATAACTCGCGTTCTCTCAGCGGACGTTCTCCAAAGACGTCGTAAACGACGCGCAACTCTGGCCGGGTTAGACGCGTCGCGTGGAGCAGCCAGTCAACGAACGCTTCTGCGTCGGCCCGATAACCGAGCCCGAATAACGCGTGCACGGTGAACGAGGCATCACGCAGCCATGCAAACCGGTAATCCCAGTTCATACCGGCACCGACTCGTTCAGGCAACGAAGTGCTCGCCGCGGCGACGATCGCGCCTGAGGGCGCATACGATAGCAGCTTAAGCACGAGCGCGCTGCGCGTCACTTGCCGTGCATATCGACCACAATAAGTCGATTGTGCCGCCCATTCGTGCCACCAGTCAATGGCGAGCTTCAATTTCTCATTAATCAATTCGCCCAGCGGCGGAAGTACAGCAGGAGCTTCTGTCGAAAAACTGAATGAAAACGCGACCGTTTCACCCACTCGCAGCAGAAATTTTGCCGCGAGCGTACCCTTCTCCAGACGAAGTTCGATACCACTGCGCAACGTGAACACGCTCGTGCCGGTATC
>JBKOYE010000104.1:0-8346 GCA_046725275.1 Verrucomicrobiota bacterium | reverse complement strand
ATAAACGCAGACAACGAAGGTCTCGCTCTCGCGGCTTAATTGACCGCGACGTTTTCGCAGTGACGCCTGCTAGCGGCGAAAACGTGGACAGCAGGCTGGCGAATCGGCGGAGCGACCGCGCCGGTTCGTGAATCGATTTCGTGGACGCTCGGGAGCCGGCAATGCGCCGGCGCATGGCTTGGCTCCTCAGAACTTGGCGCCGGATAAACGTGTAGATGTTTGCGCGGATAGCGACGAGGACAGGGGTTCAACTCCCCTCGCCTCCATTTTCGATTTTGAGATTAGGCGTTACGATCTGGGCGCGAGCCGGCCAGCTGCCGTGGTTTGTTGAATCACTTCGCGACGAAGCGCGCTCGTATCACGGCCTCTCGCGCGCGTCCACCACAGGACAATAGGCGAGGCGATGAAGATGGACGAATACGTTCCGACAATGACGCCGATAAGAAACGAGAACGCAAAGTCATTTAGGACAGGGCCACCAAAGAAATATAGCGCAAGTACGGTCAACAAAACTGTGCCTCCGGTAAGGATCGTTCGCGAAAGCGTTTCATTAATCGACGTGTTCATGACTTCGGCTACCGATCCCGACAACCGGTCGCGCAAACCACTGCGAATACGGTCGAAGACGACAATCTTGTCATTGATAGAGTAACCGGCGATCGTTAGGATGGCAGCGACCATAATCAACGAAAGCTCGCGTCCGCTCAGGGCGAAGATGCCGATAGTGATAATAAGGTCGTGCGCCAGCGCTGCCAGTGAAGCCACGGCAAATGATGTGGCAAACCGGAAACTCACGTACACGAAAATTCCGAGCAGCCCGAGCGCGAGAGCGAGCGCGCTCTTTGTTGCCAGTTCTTTCCCGACCAGCGCACCGACGTGGTCCGTCTGTTCGAACTTCAGACCTGCCGTGGGCAAGGCTTCGCTCAGCCGCGCTTTGATCTTATCGGCAGCGCCTGAATCAGCTCGAATGCTGATGAGATCGCGATTCGCCACCTTTTCCGATTGAATACTGCTATTTTGAAATCCGGTATGGGCCAGCGCTCCGCGTACTTCATCGGGTGTCAGCTTGTGCGCTGCAGAGATAACGAGCAAATCGCCTCCTCTGAAATCGGCACCGAGATTGCGCTCACCCTTCATGAGCAAGACGCCAAGGCACAGAAGCGTTGCTACGGCGGATATCGACACGAACTTGGGCGCGTTTCCAAGAAAATCGAACCCCTTTGAGCGAATCAGGTGAAGCATGGACACGCGCTTCAGCCAGCCGAGCGCGAATGCCCACGAAAAACAGGTGTACGTGACTAGCAGCGACGAAAACATTGACGCAACGATGCCGATGGTCAGGGTGAGTGCGAAACCCTTGACCGGTCCACTCGCCAGCCAAAAAAGAATCGCCGCTGTAAGGAACTGGGTGACGTGCGCGTCGAAAATCGCGCTGAACGCCTTTCGGTAAGAAGTATCGATCGCCACACGCAGCGACTTTCCCTGTTTAATTTCATCCCGAAGCCGTTCGTAGATCAGAACATTGGCGTCTACCGCAATTCCCAAGCTGAGTATGAGGCCGGCAATGCCGGGAAGCGTCAGGACGCTATTAAACATGCCCAGCACGCCAACCACCATGATGCAATTGATCAGCAAAGCTATGTCGGCGATAAGACCGACCAATCGGTAATAAATGACCATGAAGACGACCACCAGGACGAAGCCTGCAATTCCTGAGTAGATGCCGCTCTTGATCGAGTCGCTGCCGAGACTGGCCGAGACCTGGCGCTCCTCTTCGATCTTCACTGGGGTTTGCAGCGGATTCTCCAGCACGCTCGAAAGATTGCGCGCCTCCGGCTCGTCCATGCGTCCGCCGCTGATGACCGCGTTACCGCCGTAAATGGCGGTCTTAATGACAGGCGCGGACTGAATTACGTTATCGAGAACAATCGCAAAGCGATGACCCACATTTGCTTCAGTAATTTGACCGAAGGTTTTGGCGCCTTCAGTGTCGAACCTGAGTGTAACTTCCCATCCTTCTTGACCGTATCCGGCAGCCGCTTGAGAAACATGGTTGCCGCCGAGATCTGCTTTCTTTTTGACGAGCAAACGTTCCTCGATCGGCTTTTCGCCCTCAACTTGCTGCTTGTAAGTTTCGATCCGGTATTCTGGCGGAATCACTTCCTTTCCTTCATCAATCGCTTTTAAGCGTTGACCATTGTCCGGATACACCAGGCGGAACTCCAGCTTCGCTACGCGTGAAAGTTGGTCGCGTGCCTCCTGGATGTTGGCAGCGTCGAGACCCGGGATTTGCACCAGAATGCGATCATTGCCTTGTGGCGTGATAATCGGCTCGCTAACGCCGAATCGATCGACGCGCTTTCGGATTGCTTCGATCGCCTGATCCACCATTGCTTTTGTAATGGGCCGCTTTCCGCCTTCGGCGCTTGCTGGCGGCTCCAGTCGAATCAGAAACGAAGTGCCGCCTTGAAGGTCGAGGCCAAGATGGATCTTCCCCCGACGAATCACCGTCCCGTCCGGCCCCTTCTGGTCGAAAGGCGGGTAGGTGGACCAAAGGCAAAACGCCGTGACCACAATTGTGAGCACAGTCCCTAAAATGCGACGTAACCGATCGCTTTCGGTCGCGAAATACCACCCGAATAAAACCAGTATGGCGAGCCCGATAAAGAATGTGAGCACAGGGGTCATCGGATCTTCGATGTTCGAATGTTGATTTTCGACTTGCTCATTAGTTCATCGCTTCTCGGCCACTGGTAGCCGCGAACGTTTTACTAATTTACGCCTCTTTCAGCACGTTGGTAATGGCCGATTTGTCGATCTCGATTTTTACGTTGTCAGCTACTTTCAGCAGCACCGTGTTCTCTTTCACGTTCGAAATGAGACCGTGAATGCCGGCATTGGTTACTACGCGGTCACCACTCTTCAAGCTGGCGATTAATTTCTGTTGCTGTTCCTGCCGCTTTTTTTGTGGCCGGATCATCACAAAATACATGATGATGAAAATGAAAATCAGCGGGATGAAAAACGAACCGATGCCGCCGCCCGGGACGGGTCCAGGCGATCCCGTTTGGGCCTGAGCGAGAATCATGCACAGCATATCGAGAATTGGAGAGCGCACCTTAAGCACGAACGCGCTCGCTGCAATCGTTCTTTCGTATCGCTCATCGTCAACGCTGGCCAACTCTCCACTGAACGATCAGAGAATGAGGCGGCTGAGAGCGCGACTGGATCAGAAGCAAATCAGTGACGCGGTGAAATCTTGGGTTCGTGGTCAGAGTGTACGGCTGTGTAAAGAAGATGGGCTGATCGGTCTGTTTGTCGGCGGATGCGTAGCAGGTGCGATCAGCTTGTTTTGATCTTAAGTCAGATCACGTCAGTTGACGCGGACCAAAGGCACGCGTGGCTCGAAACATCTGAACGTCGTCGCCTAAGCGCAGCGTGCCATGGCATGCTACGCCTTCCTCTTCCGGGCGACCCTCTTCTTAACTGGTGCCGGCTTGGGGCGCCGTCTCTCAGGCGGCCATTTGTAGTGCTCGACCAAGCGCCCGGCCTTGGTGTCGATCCGATAGGCGACGTTCGGAGCGAAGCGGAAGTCGGCCGGAACGTGGAAGACCCGGAGGCGCGAGACGTCACCATGATTGCGCCGGGCCCCCTCGAGCGTCTCGCGTTCGCGCTCTTGGTTTCCTTCCGGGCCGAACACACCACTCCCCTCGCCGACGAACTCGTGGCCGTGGACGATGCGTCCGTCGCGCGGATCGTAAACGATGCAGACGCGTGACTGCGGCCGCTTCTTCTTCTCCGTGGATTCAAACTCCATCGCTCACCTCCTCATGACCAGAAGTTGAGGAACAGCCGCCCCCGTACGAACGCGTCCCACGCGGCGAGCTGGACGCGAACGCTGGTCACACCCGTGCGAAACACCGCCTGGCGGTACGCGTGCGAGCCGAACCAGCCGTCTTGAAGAAACGTCTCCGTGCCGCTGTCGCTGACGATCTTGATGATGCCGAAATACCCGAAGGGGGCCTCGCCCATTGGGCTCCACGCGGTGAGGGCTACCTCGGCGAATGTGTCGCGCTTGTCCACCTGGACAGTCATCTCCCAGGTCGCGGTCGTGTTCTCGGCGTACCCCCACCATCCGTGCGCTTCCTGTCCAACCATGCTTCCTCCTTCGCGCAGCGATAGTAAACCCACACGTGACGGCGTCAATGCAACAAAAGTTGCTGAGCTCCGTCGCGGAAACTTGGCACTTGTTGCGTCCCCGAGTGTGAAACGAGTCTTGCTAAGAGCGCTCTGTGAGCGCGTTGTATCACATTGTCAGTTCTTTCACAAAACTCCGTTCGGATGTTGCGCGTCTGACGTTCCGATCGGTTATGTCGCCAACGAATGATCGCTGCCGTCACGACGACTGACGGCGATGGAAAAGCCAAATGGACAACCCAGGCGACATTTTCGGCGGCTGGCGCTCAACGAACCGCTGCCGCCAGCGGAGACCAAATTTATGGTGAGCAAATCGATTACGTTGATCGGTTCGATCGGCAAGGTGGCGCCCGCGGACGCTCAGCCAAGCGCCGAACTCTATGATCCGAGGACCGGCACCTGGTGAGACATCGGCGGCTTCAACGCCCGCGAGACTCCCATACAGCAACTCTCCTGCCCAACGGCACCGAGCTCGTCGCGGGCGGAAGGGGAAACCATACCCGGCATTGGTTTAGCGAGCGCCGGACTCTATGATCCGGGCCACCGGTATCTGGTCTTCACTGACAACCTGTGGTGGGACCGGGATCATATAATTCCGCACTCGCGAGAATGTCGCGGTTGTTATTTCCACCTGCGGCGAGCACCCTGTGGCACGGCGGGGCCGGAAGCCGTCCCAAAAATGCTATGGGCCAGAGATAGCGCAGCTGGCGGAGGCCGTGTTGATAGAAAATGGTTTGGTTGTTCCCCTTACGGCGGGAAAATCACAGTCACAGTATTGGAGCAGGTCTCGGTTCCAGCTTCACACACCTGATACACGAAGCTAGCCTCGCCGGTGGTGCCGGTGGAGTCGTCATACAAACCAGTGTTCGGCGTTGTCGCGATCACATTTCCATCGCGGTAGACGTCGATGTTGGCCGAGGTCGCCCCCCTCCATTTGAGACGCGATGTATTTATTCCTCCAATCCTTCTCCCCTCGCCTCTGAGCGTGATCGGTCCAGGGGTTGCCGTCGGAGTCGGAGTTGGCGTCGGCGTCGCGGTTGGTGTTGGAGTCGGGGTTGGCGTAACACTGGGATCGAACATTTCCGCGCTCGCGAGAACGGCGTGGTTGTTATCTCCACCTGCGGCGAGCACCCTGCCATCGGAAAGCAACGTCGCTGTGTGGAGGAACCGAGCACCATTGAGGCTGCCTGTGACCGTCCAATTTCCCGTGGCCGGATCGTAGATTTCCGCGCCCGTGAAAGAGAGCCCGCCGTTAATGCCGCCTGCGGCCAGCACCTTGCCATCGGAGAGCAATGTTGCGGTATGGCGCCAGCGGGCATTATTGAGGCTGCCGGTCGGTGTCCAATTTCCGGTGGCCGGGTCATAGAGTTCCGCGCTTGCTAGTATTCCAGTGGCAGGCGCCCCTCCCTCTACTAACACCGTGCCGTTGGCCAGCAACGTCGCCCTGTGGTCGTGGCGTGCATTGGCGAGGCTGCCGGTTGCCGTCCAAGTTCCCGTGGCCGGATCGTACAGTTCCGCATTGGCAGAAACGTGGCTAAGAGTATCATATCCCCCTGCCACCAACACCATCCCGTTAGGCAGCAAGGTCGCCGTGTGGTAACCGTAATGAGAAGTAGTGGTGCTGCCGGTGAGACTCCAATTCCCCGTGGCTGGATCGTAGAGCTCCGCGCTGTGGGCGTTGTCGCCACGTGCGCCGACGACCAGCACCCTGCCATCGGAGAGCAATGTTGCAGTATGGGCGCCGCGGGCAACATTCATATTGACGGTGCGTGTCCAAGTTCCCGTGGCCGGGTCGTAGATTTCCGCGCTTGACAGTAATCCACTGTGGGTAGGGGGGTCGGGCCAACCTCCCGCGACTAGCACCGTGCCATCGGAAAGCAACGTCGCCGTGTGGACTAACCGAGCAACATTCATGCTGCCGGTGACTGTCCAATTCCCCGTGGCCGCATCGTAAAGTTCCGCGCTTGCGAGTCCGTGGTATGGAAAAGTCTGCTCACGTGGTCCCCCACCGCCTGCGACTAGCACCGTGCCATCGGAGAGCAACGTCGCCGTGTGCCAAAACCTGGGATTATTGAGGCTGCCGGTAAAGTCCCATTGAGCGGCACACGGCTGCACCAGCACCGCACATAAGAAAAACAAAGGCAACGCCAGGCGGCGACCGAACACAATGAGAAAAGAATCGCGCCGCAACTGCGACCGGTTTGGTGAATGTGGGGGTGTCGTTTTCATAATAAAGAATCGCGTCGCAACTGCGACCGGTTTGGTGAACGTAGGGATGTCGTTTTCATTAAACCATTGGTTCATCAGTTGGTTGCGTGAAAAAGCGTTTCGTTCACGGTTAACCCTGCGGGAAGAGGGTCAGGTAGCACTCTTGAGGGGAAACGCATAATGGACTTAGCCCGGGTGTGATCTTGCGCTGCCTCCGCCAACGGTGTCAAGAGTATTCTTAGGACATTGAAGATTGCTGTTCCTGACGAACATCCACCTAAGAAACTTGCGATGGCTTTCTGCCGCTTCCGTTTTAGCGTTGTAGCGCTTCATTCGGTTGCTTAAAAATGGATTGGCTCTACGGACCTATCTGTTAATCGTTGGATCAACACCGTGATCTGGTCACGACAAGGCGACATGACAATCAACAGCCGCCGGATGACGGTCAACGATGTCGAGCTCAACGTCGTCGTCCACGGCGAGGGCCTGACGTGTTGCTCGTGCACGGCTTCCCCGCCGCGCGGAGATCACCAAATACAAAGCGTTTTATCCCGAATCGGTGTACCTCAGCACCGTTATCAAGAATCTGGAAACGGCAGATCAACTTTCTGCGTACTCGCGCGCCCGCGAATAGTCAGGGAGATCTTACCAAAAGGTCAGTTTCCTACGGGCCGCCCGGTATTTATGGGCTACGCAGTTATCAAGCGCCGGATTACCACGATGCATTGCCGGAAGTTAGACTCCACATGTTGCGAATAACGCGCGGCAGCCGCTTGAAGTCGAAAGTGCATCAGTTTCTGGACTTCGTTGTTCTCGCAGGACGTTGCATATACATGGTTCGCATTCGGATGACGTTCACCGTGGTTTCTGATCTGCGCGGCTTATCTCGTCACCTTTTTTGAGTATTTGATTTACCGGTATCTGGCCTTCACTGACAGCCTGTGGTGGGACCGGGATCATATAATTCCGCACTCGCGAGAATGTCGCGGTTTTTATCTCCACCTGCGGCGAGCACCCTGCCATCGGAGAGCAACGTCGCCGTGTGGAGGAACCGAGCATTATTGAGGCTGCCTGTGACCGTCCAATTTCCGGTGGCCGGATCGTCGCGACGGGCATGACGAACGCACTGATTATCGGTTCTTGAGTTACGGGATGCTGTTGCCTGCGTTAGTCCTGACTACCTGAACGTCCGCACTGGTGATTTGGCCGTCTAAGTCGAGATCCTCCCGGAAGTTAGTGCTCGTTACAGGCTGGTGAAGTTGACTTTGAACAAGCCCCTTATCAGCTGGGGCGACAGTCCGGTTAGCATCGGCGTCCCCGGTAAGGAAGCCAAACGGAATGTCTCCATGTGGCAACCCGTCGCCATTCACGTTTTGCACGTGCAGGGTGACAACCTCCGAAACCGTAACTCCCGTAAGTGGGGCTGTTATGCTATTACCGCTCAACGAGAGTGTTCCCACCGTGGCGGTGCCGCTCACGACACTCACCTCGCCAGAAGTAACAGGCTGGTCGAAGGTGAACACAGCATTGTAAGTAGTGGCACTGCGGTCTTCCACTCCTGACGGGCCGCCAAGTGGCATGTTAACGTCAAATGTGCCAGCCGTGCCATGCGTCAAACGCGAGGCCGCACTTAGTAAGTTGATTCCACCCTTTACAATCCCGGTATCGTACAGTTCCGCGCTCGCGAGAATCTCGTCGTTCCTATTTCCACCTGCGGCCAGCACGGTGCCATCGGGGAGCAACGTCGCCGTGTGGAGGAACCGAGCAATATTGAGGCTGCCTGTGCCCGTCCAAGTTCCTGTGGCCGGGTCGTAGATTTCCGCGCCCGTGAAAGAGAAGCCGCCGTTAATGCCACCTGCGACCAGCACCTTGCCATCGGGAAGCAATGTTGCGGTATGGCGCCAGCGGGCAAAATTCATGCTGCCGGTCCGTGTCCAAGTT
>JBKOYE010000142.1:0-20936 GCA_046725275.1 Verrucomicrobiota bacterium | reverse complement strand
GTAAGTCACCGGCACCTGATCGAGCATCCATTGATCGACTGCTCCGGTCTTTGGCATCGCGTGCGCGTGTTTGTATGAGATGAGCGCTTTCCGAAAAAATTCGCCCATTTTTCCGTCGATCTTCCCCGGCCCAAAATCGCTATTGTCCAAGAAAATCTGCAATCGAGTAGCTGTCTCTTCGTCGTAGTTCGGCAACGCGACCGGGTAAACTCTGGGGGGCGGAGTGGATGTATCCTGGCCAAACGCTGCGAATGACAACGCACAGAGCGCAAGATTTAGAACGATCAATTTCATCGGGCGCAAGTTATCCGCTGTGAATCACACGCGCGCAACATTGGGACAAACAGCGAACGCTACAGCACTGGTCGTAAGACGATGGTGGATTCGGCTGGCAAAATCCATTGTTCCTCATGTGCAATGGCAATTGAGCCTGGGCCGCCGTAGCGCGGCGAATCGCTTGTCCAAAACGTTTCCCAACGATAGCCGGCTGGCGGCGCGAGCAAAGGCTCGGAAGCAGGCTTCAGGGTATGCGTTTCGCCGAGATTTATTAGCAGCAATCGATCATCGTTCTGCTTTGCAAAATAGCGGAGCACAAAGTTTGCTGGCCCGAGAACTGCGCCGTCGATTCCGTCGGAACTTTGGTGTCGAAAGCGCGAATCTTCGCGGCGCAATTTTAGAAGATCGATGTGCAGATCGTACAACGCGCGATTCTTTTCGCGCTGTGAAAAATCGAGTTTGCTCCGTGAAAAGGCGTCGGGATCATCCGGCGCAGGCAATCGCGTCAATGTTTCCTTCTTGGACAGTGAGAGAAATGGCGCCAGCAATTCAGCGCGCCCTCTGCGAGTCGCTTCGCGCACGGATGCGTCGCCTACGTCCGCGAAAAAGAGGAAAGGGCTCGACGCGCCAAATTCTTGGCCCTGAAACAGCAATGGTGTCCAAGGACCAAGCAGCAGAAGAGCGGTCATGGCTCGATGGCGGCCGGGCGAAGTGTGACAGCGCGGTCGGTCACCCGGGCCGGTGTTCGCAATTTGATCGTGGTTTTCAACGAAACAAACGAATGCCTCCGCGGCAATTCCGAAGGTCGGAGTGCCACGCAACACCTTTCGCCACGAAAGCGCCTGTCCTTGGTAAAGAAAACCGTATTTGGCGGCGGAAATAAATTCCTGCGGTTTGCCGGAGTAATCGCTGAAATAGCCCACGTTTTCACCCGTCAACGCCACAATCGCGCTGTGATGAAAATCGTCATTCCACACCGCATCCAAACCGTCGCCGCCTTCATTCTGCGGTCGCGTCATCCTGGCTTCCTGCAGATCGTTTTCGGCAATAAGAATGATGGAACGCGAACCCGCCGCCTTGCGCGCGGCGCGGCCTACTGCACCGATAATGTATTCGTCGGACTGGTCGTGAATCGCATGGGTGGCGTCGAAACGAAAACCGTCGAAATGAAATTCCTCAATCCAATAACGCCCGTTGGTGATGAAAAATTCGCGAACGGGTCCGGAATTCGAACCGTCAAAATTGATGACTTCGCCCCATTCGTGTTCTTCTCCGCGGAGCAGATAATGATTGGAGAAACTTCCCAGGTAATTTCCGTCGGGTCCGAAGTGGTTGTAGACGACGTCGAGAATTACGCCAAGGCCTAACGAATGAGCGCGGTCAATGAACGCGCGCAAATCGTCCGGCGTTCCATATAAATGTGAAGGCGCGAAGAGATCCACGCCATCGTAGCCCCAGCCAAATCTCCCGGGGAATTCCGCGACCGGCATCATTTCGATCACTGTGATTCCGGTACGCGCCAGCTCCGCAAGTTCTTCGGCAGCGGAGCGCCACGTTCCTGCCGTCGTGAATGTACCGACGTGCAACTCGTAAATGACCTGGCCGTTGAACTTCAGTCCGGGCCACTCCGCATCGCTCCATCGGAATTTGGCTGGATCAACGATGCACGAGGAACCGTGTGGCCCATCGGGTTGAAAGCGCGACGCCGGATCGGGATATAAATTCTCCGCCTCATTGATGCGAAAACGGTAGCGAGCGCCGGCGCCGGCGCTGGCCGCGCCGGAAAAATATCCGCCTGCCTCGGCTGAGAGCGTACAAAAACTTCGGGCAGGCTCGGCAAGATTTTCCAAAACAACATCAACTTTCCGCGCCTTCGGCGCCCAAACACGAAAATGCGTTTGGCTTTCGCCGATCAATTCGGCGCCGATTGGATAGCGACGCTGCACCTGGCAAATTGCGTCCTCCCTTGTTGTCATTGTCGTCAAAGATGCGGGCGCTCGCCGAGGAAGCAACCAAGGAACGACGGGTTCTAAGTCATTGCGTTCCGTGTCTTACCATTCTCAGCAACACCCTGCTTTAGGGGGGTGCCAGGCGCCCTATCCGAGCGGTTTACGGTTTGCGTGCTTCAAAGCCCCTCGCTGAAGTAGGGTGTTAGTGAGAGCATCGCTGTTGCGAAGAAGACGCATAGCCGTGGGGCCTTTTCAGAATTGATCACGCCACGGGCATTGTCTCAGAATGGCGCCATGAATGGAGCCGAAGCACGGATCGAAATCTTCAAGCCATTCAGCGAAGCGTTCGAGTTGATGAAGAAGATTTTGTTTCAGCCGTTCGACATTAAGAAGTGGCTCGTGCTCGGCTTTGCCGCCTGGCTTGCAAATCTCGGTGGTGGTGGTGGCGGCGGATTCAATTACCCGTACAACCAGCGCGAAGATACTCAGAAGTTAAATGAAACGATTGGCCAAATTCCGCAGCCGATTCTCATCACGGGCATATGCATTTTGGTTTGTTTCATTCTCCTGCTCATTGTCTTGTTTGCCTGGCTGCGAGCGCGGGGGCGATTCATTTTTGTTGACTGCATCGTTCGCAATCGCGCCGCGATTGTCGAACCGTGGAAGGAATTTCGTGCGGAAGGAAACAGTTTTTTCCTGTTCTCACTTCTCGTCGTGCTGGTGCTCATTGCGATCATCATGATCGCAGGGCTGGCACTAATTCTGCCGTTTATTCGTCGGGGCGCTCAAGCGCAGCCGGGCCTGGGATTTTGGCTCGGCCTTTCGCTATTCGTGTTTGTCGCGGTTTGTGTTGCGTTCGTCTGGGCTTTGGCTTCGCAATTGATGATCCCGATCATGTACCGGCAACGCTGTCCGGCGCGGATCGCATTTTCGCAAGCCGTGGACCTGGTCTTCTCCCATCCCGGGCCGATCCTCCTCTACGTTTTATTTCTTCTGCTGTTGGGAGTAGCGGCGGTCGTGATTAGTTGCGCCGTTGCATGCGCGACTTGTTGCATCGCTGCAATTCCGTATATCGGCACAGTCATACTTTTGCCGATTCCAGTGACGCTCGTCGCGTTCTCATTGTTGTTCCTGCGGCAGTTCGGTCCGGATTATGATGTGTGGGCGGGATTCATCCCGCCGAAATTCTTGCCTCTGCTGATGCCATCGCCTCCGCCGTCGGTGAGCGAAGCTGGATAAGTTCACCAGAAAGAGGAGTTGCACGAAGTCCGAAAAAGGCTCGACGAAGAGTCACCCGTTTGACTAAACAGACGTCTATGAAAAAACCATTCATTCTTTGTTGTATCACGCTGTTTGCAATAGCTCCTGTCTGCTTTAGCCAGGGGAAGCCGGCGAAGGCAGGCAAATTCGCTGCAAACGAGTCGACGATCAGTGATCTCGAAAAATCCGCCTGGGAAGCATACAAGAATAAACAGGTAGACGCATTCAAGGCGCTGATGTCGAAGGATTACTATGGCGTCTATGCGGAGGGCGTGAAAACTTTGGAGGGCGAGGTTACCGGCATGGCAAAGAGCGATCTGCGCGACTACTCATTTTCAGACATCAAGGTGGTTTTCCCGCATCCGAAGATGGCTGTTATGACCTACAAGGCGAAGGTGCAGGCGACCGCTGACGGCAAAGACGTTTCCGGCACGTACAACAGCGGAAGTGTTTGGGTTCAGCAGGGCGGCAAATGGGTCGGTGCCTTTCACACTGAAAGCAAAGCGCCGTAACGCGGAAGGAACAGTTTACGGCTGTAACTTATCGCAGAGACACCTCGGGCGTCATGTCGAGCGGAGTCGAGACATCCCGTGAAATCACCTGAGAGTTATGCCTCGGGATTCCTCGACTTCGCTCGGAATGACCGTAGCCGGATCGGTTCTAGCGCTTTGTACACTAAGCTTCGCCGCCACGCCGGCCGACCTAGGCGCCATGATGAAAGCTATTGTCATTCACGAGTATGGCGGGCCGGAGGTTTTAAAATACGAGGACGTCCCGCGACCAGAACCGAAGGACGATCAGTTGCTCGTTCGTGTCATTGCGGCTGGCGTGAACCCTGTCGATGGAATGATTCGATCGGGAATGTTCGCCAGTGAAAAACGTGTGTTCCCGATAATTCTCGGCGGCGACATCGCTGGCGTCATTGAAAAGGTTGGAAGCAAGATCACGAAATTCAAAGCAGGTGATCCTGTGTTCGCGTACGTGAGCCTAGACAATAACGGCGGCTACGCGCAATACGCTGTGGTAACGGAACGCGAAGCAGCGCCCAAGCCGAAATCGCTCACGTATGTAGAGGCGGCAGCGGTGCCGATTGTGGCGATGACTGCGTGGCAGGCGTTGATCGACACCGCGAAACTTAGGTGGGGCCAGACAGTCCTTATCCATGGCGGCTCAGGTGGTGTGGGATCGTTTGCGATTCAAATCGCCAAGGCGCGTGGAGCGAAGGTCATCGCGACGGCTTCAACTGCGAATCAAGATTTGCTGAAGCAACTCGGCGCGGATGTGGCAATCGATTACACCAAACAGAAATTCGAGGATATCGCCAAAGATGTTGATGTCGTACTCGATTCGATCGGTAAAGACACGCTGGCGCGCTCCTATGGCGTGGTGAAGAAGGGCGGAATGATTGTTTCACTCGTTGCGCGTCCGAATCAGGCGGAGTTGGCGAAGCACGGGATTCGCGGTGCGGCCGTCAGTGTCGAGCCGAATTCAGAGGAGCTGACCGAGATCGGCAAACTGATCGACGAAAAGAAGATCAAAGTAATCGTGTCGCAAACATTCCTGCTTTCGGAAGCGATGAGGGCGCAGGAGCAGGTAGCGACTGGACATACGCGCGGAAAGATCGTCCTAAAAGTTGGTGACGAGGCGAATTAGCCAAACCGAAAAATAGCGCTGTCATGTTGAGCGAAGGGAAACATCTCTGGTTCCGGCTGATGCACTGCTCAAAAACGATCAGAGATTCTTCGCTTCGCTCAGAATGACAGCAGGTACAATGGCAGCAATGAACTGGGATGCGATTAGCGCCATCTCACAATTGATCGGCTCGCTGGCTGTCGTTTTGTCCGTGTTATATCTGGCCGTGCAAGTGCATCAGAGCACGCGCGTTGCCAAGCTGGCAATGCAAGACGCCGCGGCAACAGCCCTGCGCGATGTGACCAAGCCTTTGATGGAAAATGCCGAGCTGGAACGAATCTGGCGCGTCGGCCTCGAAGATATTGCCGCACTCTCAGTCGAAGAGCGGGCGCGATTTTTCCATGCTGCTTACCAATTCTTGAAAGCATTTGAGACCATCCATTTTCATCATGTGTACGGAATGATGGACAAAGACCTCTGGGAAGGCTGGCACGGACTTCTTCGACATTACGTCGTCGCGCCGGGCATGGCTCATTACTGGAAACTTCGGCCTGAAGTTTTCTCCGAACGTTTTCGCAATTTCGTTAATTCACTCGAACCACCGGCGGATCAGCGCACGGTGGGCACGCTTTTCAAAGAGGAATAAAGATATCGCTCGCGGGTGTTTTCGAACACAACGCGTGTCGCTTTCACCCAGCCGCGCCTCGTGCCCCGCTACTTACACGGTCCCGGCACGGGGACCACGAATTTGCCGTCCTTTTCAGCGATGAAGTTTTCGCTCGTGCTACTTGAGCTGCCGCTTCCGTCTTTTTTCTCAACCTTAATGATGAGCTTTTTCGTTGGTTTGAGATTCAGGCAAACTTTTCCAGTCGGTCCATCCATCGGCGTCGTCGCTTTTTTAACGTCGTCCGGCGTGAGATTAACAAGCTCAATGCTGGAGATTTTCTCGCCCGCTCCTCCCGACTGCATCATCTTGTAGAACTCGAGGGCCGCTGGGTCTGAGCCTGTTGTATAAAGGAAAGCCTCCAGGGTGGCTGTGTCCTTGCCTTCCATTGCTGCTTTGTACTTGTCTATAAATGCTTTTTCCTGCTCGGGTGTAGCGGCAATGTTGAAGGCGAGTGTGAGCACGAGTGCGCCAGCAACTGCGAAGATTTTCGTTGAGGTTTTCATGGCCGCCACCGTAGTCGGCTGGAATTCCGCAACGCAAGCCAATTCGAACAAGAAAAATCGTTGCTGAGTCACGTCGCGCGGAGTATTCCACTCTGCCCGTCCGGGCATTGATAGGTTCCCGATGAACATCCACGAATATCAGGCCAAAGAGTTGCTGCAGAAATTCGACGTGGCGACGACGCGCGGCAGAGTCGCGGCGACGCTGGACGACGCCGAACAGATCGCGCGTGAACTGGGCGATATTGATATTGTTGTTAAGGCACAGATCCACGCCGGCGGACGCGGGAAGGGGACTTTCAAAAATGGGTTTAAGGGCGGCGTGCACGTTCGCAAAACGCCTGAGGAAGTCCGTGATGTTGCGGCACAAATGCTCGGGGAAATTCTGGTGACGCACCAGACCGGCCCCGCTGGTCGTCTGGTGAACAAAGTGCTCGTGGCGGAATCGGCCGATATTGCCCGGGAAATCTATTTTGCCGTCCTGCTCGATCGCGCGACCGCGGCGCCTTTAATTGTCGCCAGCACTGAAGGCGGAGTAGAAATTGAAGCTGTTGCAGCAAAATCTCCCGACAAAATCATTCGGGAGCCGATTGATCCGTTAGGCGGTCTGCAGGCGTATCAGGCACGCAAGCTGGCGAAGCAGCTCGGTTTCGAGTCGTCGCAATTAAAAAACGCGTCGAAACTATTCGAAGGACTTTACTGCACATTCATTGCGTTCGATTGCTCGATGGTCGAAGTGAATCCGCTGGTCGTCACAACCAAAGGCGAAGTGCTGGCGCTCGACGCCAAATTCAATTTCGACGACAACGCGCTGTACCGTCATCCGGAGATCGCGGCGATGCGTGACATCGCCGAGGAAGACCCGCGCGAAGTCGAAGCGTCAAAACACGGTCTGAATTACATTGGGCTCGACGGCAACATAGCGTGCCTTGTTAATGGCGCGGGCCTCGCCATGGCTACGATGGACATCATTAAATTCTACGGTGGCGAGCCGGCTAACTTTCTCGACGTCGGCGGCGGCGCAACGGAAGAGCAGGTGACTGAGGCGTTCAAAATTCTTATCGCCGATAAAGATGTAAAAGCGATTCTCGTAAACATCTTTGGCGGGATCATGAAATGCGATGTGATCGCGCAGGGCATTATCAATGCAGCGAAGACTCTGAAGCTGAGCGTGCCGTTGGTCGTTCGTCTCGAGGGAACGAACGTCGAGCGCGGCAAGCAGTTGTTGAAGGAAAGCGGGCTCGCGCTTATTGCGGCGGACGATCTTGGCGACGCAGCGCAGAAGGCAGTCGCAGCGGCAAAAGGAAAGTGAAAACGCGATCGGCACTTGCATTTCTGATAATCGCCGGCGCCGTTTGCGCCGAAGAGCTGCCGCGCAAAAGCAAAAGTCCGCGTGAAACTTATCCAAACGTCGATGTGATCTATGACGCAGTCACTGCGCCCGACGGCAAGCGATTGCGCACGATCATTACCAAACCGCGCGCTGCGAAAAGAAAACTGCCGGTCATCTTCGTAGCCGGTTGGTTGAGCTGTGATTCCGTGGAAGCGCCGGCTGACACGACAGACGAAAGCGGCTTAGTTTTTCGCAGTCTGGCGCAGACGCCGGGGTTCGCTCTGTTTCGCGTGGACAAACAAGGAGTGGGTGACAGCGAAGGGGTTTGCGGCGAAACGGATTTCAATTCGGAGTTGGCCGGTTATCGAGCGGCCTTTCACGTCTTGAAGGACTACGATTTCATCGACTCGCACCGGGTTTACATCCTAGGGATCAGCAATGGCGGCGGTTTTGCGCCACTTGTTCCTGAATCGGACGCCGAACAGGCTCAAGTGCGCGGTTACGTTTCAGTTGGCGGTTGGGTCAAAACCTGGTTTGAACACATGCTCGAAATCGAGCGTCGGCGATTTGGATTGATGGGAAAATCTCCAGGCGATGTGAACGACCGACTGAAAGCCGCGGCAACTCTTTATCACGAATGGCTGATCAAAGGCCGATCGGTGGATGATATTGTAAAGGAACAACCGCGACTCGGGGAGCTTTGGCCGGAGGACAAAGATCACGTGCATCTCTACGGCCGGCCACTGGCCTTTTACCAGCAGCTGCAAAAGCTGAATCTCGCGGACGCTTGGTCACGCGTGAAAGCTCCAACCTATGTTCTTCGCGGGGCGCTCGATTGGATCATGAGCCGCGAAGACTCCGAACTGATCGCGAGCTATGTGAATCGGAATGGAGATCTGGCGTCCTTCTACGAAATCCCGAACACGGGCCATACATTTCAACATTATTTGAGTCTGGCCGACGCATTCAAAGGAAACCGCACGCAGTTCGATCCCAAAGCGATCGGACTGTTAACCGACTGGCTCAGCAACAAAGCCATCACGCATGAAGATTAAGAACATCGCATTTGTTGGAATTCTGGTAACCAATATGAAACGCGCGCGACAGTTTTATGAAGGTGTGCTCGGCCTAGATCTCGCAGACGAAATGATGGGCGGAAAATGGATTGAGTACGCACTAGGTGATGATACGCTGGCGATTGCGAATGTTGGCGCGCAGTGGACGCCCTCCGATCAAGGCGCTGGCGCTGCACTTGAGGTGGAAGATTTTGGCCAGACGATCAAGCATTTGAAGTATCAACAAATCCGTTTCGCTGCCGAGCCATTCGAAACGCCGTGCTGTCACATGGCAGTTGTGCAAGATCCCGACGGCAACAAGCTGATAATTCACAAACTCAAACCCGAAAAGGAGAAAGGAGTCTGCAAATGATCACAAACGAAGTCGCGTTTGTTGCTATTGCGGTTTCTGACAAGGAGCGCGCGCGCAAATTCTATCAGGAAACGCTCGAGTTAACGCCCACCCGGACGCAGATGGATGGCGCATGGGTCGAGTACGATCTTGGCCCGATCACGATTGGAGTGGGTTGTCATCCGGCTTGGAAACCTTCGCGCGATGGAACAACAGTCGCCTTCGAAGTGGAGGATATCGACGCCGCAATCGCCAAGCTAAGGGAGCGCGGGGTCAGCTTCGACATTGAAAAGACGGAAACGCCAGTCTGTTGGATGGCGCAATTTCGCGATCCCGATGGGAATAAACTCGTCGTGCACAAGCGAAAGTCTTCCTGAGAAACTGAAGCAAGATGATCAAAGAGATAGCATTCACGGGTTCGTCAGTGACAGACATGAAGCGCGCGCGTGCATTTTACGAAGACGTTCTTGGTCTCAAGCCGAACGAAGAAATGGCAGGAGGAAAATGGATCGAGTACGAAGTAGGCGGCGGAGTCCTCGCAATTACGAACATTGATCCGAAATGGACCCCGAGTAGTCAAGGCACAGCAATTGCCTTCGAGGTGGACGACATGGATGCGACGATTGAGAAATTGAAGAAGAGCGGAGCGAAGTTTTTCTTGGACAAAAGCGAGACACCAGTTTGCTGGACCGCAATTGTTTACGATCCTGATAGAAACAAGGTCGTGATCCACAAGCGCAAGACTGGTTAGTCATGTCCGTCCTTGTTGATAAGAACACGCGTCTTGTCGTGCAGGGCATCACGGGCAGCGCGGGTGCGTTTCACACCCGGCAATGCATGGACTACGGCACGAACGTGGTCGCTGGCGTCACACCCGGGAAGGGCGGCCAAATGTTCGAGGGCAAAGTGCCGGTGTTCGATACTGTTTGGGAAGCGCGACAAAAAACCGGATGCAACGCTTCGATGGTGTTCGTGCCCGCGCCTGCCGCTGCGGATTCGATCCTTGAGGCAGTTGATGCCGGAGTGGAACTGGTAGTTTGCATCACGGAAGGAATTCCAGTGATGGACATGATGCGCGTGAAAGCGCTCATGCGCGGGAAGAAATCGCGGCTGATTGGGCCGAATTGTCCAGGCATCATCACACCCGGCCAATGCAAGATTGGGATAATGCCCGGCTACATTCACAGGCCCGGCAACATTGGCGTGATCTCGCGCTCCGGCACGCTCACCTACGAAGCAGTGTGGCAATTGACATCACGCGGCTACGGACAATCAACCTGCATCGGGATTGGCGGCGATCCGATTCACGGCTTATCGCACCTAGACTGCGTGAAATTGTTCAATGACGATCCCGGGACCGATGCAATAATTTTGATTGGTGAAATCGGTGGGTCCGCCGAAGAACAGGCCGCGGAATGGATCAAAGCGAACTGCAAAAAACCTGTGGCAGCATTCATCGCGGGAAAAACAGCCCCGCCGGGGCGCCGAATGGGTCACGCAGGGGCGATCATTTCCGGCGGCAAAGGAACTGCAGCGGGAAAAATTGAAGCGCTGGAGGCGGCAGGGATCGCCGTAGCGGCAACCCCAGCTACAATCGCCGATACACTCATATCGACAATGAAGCGTGCTGCGTAATCGGAATCGAAGCTTCTGCAGCAGACATGACGCACGTAAAACCCCTTGCAGTCCGCTGGATGAAATCGAGAAGAATCAGATACGAAATTGCCGAATCAGTTAACCGCCTATGAACACACTCGCACTCATCGCTATCACTTGGATCGGAAAAGAATACCGGTTTCTTGGCCTCGATTGGAGTTATCTCATGGTTCTCGGCTTCATTGGGAACGCTCTTTTCTCGATGCGTTTTCTCGTACAGTGGGTGGCCTCTGAGCGACAGGGCGAAAGTGTGATTCCGGTCTCGTTCTGGTACTGGAGCATCGCGGGAAGCGCTCTGATGTGCATCTACTTCATCTTCCGTCGCGACCCCGTCGGCATTCTCGCGTATTTGCCAAACTCGCTGATTTACATTCGCAACTTAATGCTCATCCGAAAACGCAAATTCGCGTTCACCGCGGCCGCGCCCTCGCAACATCCACGCGAGGCAGGATAATGATTAGCAACGGCCACTGATCAGTAGTTTTTTGAATCATAAGCCGGTTTGTGTGCTGCCCGATTCGCCGCCCGGCAAATTCGCCGCTTTCCAATCCATCGCCATGCGAATCCGGGCTCGGCCGCTGGGATGATCGTAAAAGATGAATTCCTCGAACGGGGCCGGATTCAGCTTGCGATAAGCACCGAGCTTCAGCGCGACTTTCGCCATGCCATCCGGCTCACGCGAAGTGTTGATTCCGAATGCGTCCGCTTCACGCTCCGTGACGCGAACAACTGTGTTGAGAAGCGGCGTGGCGAGAAACAGCAAAGTGCTAAGAATCAGTGCCACCAGGGGAAGCCCGGCTGGATCGGCGATGCCGCGCACGCCCCATTTCTCGCCCCAGCGCCTGAGGGCGGCATCAAACAGAATTCGAGTAAGCGCGAATCCGACGAAGATAAAAATTCCCAGGTAGGTCAGCAATTTCGCGCCGTGATTAAGAACATAATGTCCCATTTCGTGTGCCATCACCGCGCGGATCTCCGGGAGCGTGCATTGCTTGAGCAAATTATCATTCAGCGCGATGCGAGTCGTACCGAGAATTCCTGAGACATTCGCGCTCACCCGCGTCGTCTGACGCGAAGCGTCCACCTCGAACACTTGTCTCACCGGAATTTGATTCGCCTGCGCCATTGCGAGAATGGGCTCGCTGATTTCGGGTTTCGTCAGCGGTTTGTAGGTATTGAAGAGCGGCTCGATGAATACCGGCGCGATAAAAAGCACGACAAACGAGAAAACGACAGCGACTACTGTCCCCCAGATCCACCACGTTCTCGGTGCTCGCCGGAAAACAGCGTAGAGCACGATCAAAAAGATTGTGCCGCCAACGGTTGTAATTCCGAGACCAATCAACTGCTCGCGAAACCATGCATGGAAAGTCTGGGTCGCGAGGCCGTATCGATGCTCGCGAAAGAAGTGCTCGTAGACATTGAGCGGAAAACTTAGGAGGTAGACAAGCAGCAAATAAGGAATGGCGTATAGGGGAAGCTGCCAGCTTCCCTTACAGACGCGCTCCGAGAAATCGCGCAGGCGTGTTGAAATTCTGGACGACAGCAGCAAAATCGAAATCGCAGCCGCCGCAAGATAATCCCAGAGAAGCAGCCAGTAGCCTCCCTCAAAATATGCATCTGATTTTTCGCGCTTCTCTTTCGGGACACTGTCCAGCCAAGCTTGCGTCGCCGCAGCCGGATCAAGCGGGGTTACCTGTTGCGTCGCGGGCGAGTCATCCGGTGGGCTGCTAAAAGTGGCCGTGTTCGATATCGCCTGAACAGAAGTTTGCGCCGGAAGTTTCTCCGAAAAAATTGGGCTCGCCGCGACGATGAACCCGGCAACAATCGCGAATGACAGCGAAAGTTTGTTCACCCGCACAACATCGATGTCGCACTGGGTTTTTCAAACAAAGCAGGGTTACGAAACAACACAGCTTTTCCGCTCTAAAGCTTGACAGTCCCCATTGTATTAGGCTGGACTAGCCGCCTTGACCAATGGTAACTAGGCAACATGAAAGCATTCGTGTCGCTGCCGCTGATTTGCGCGCTCGCTCTGGGAATGACGCTCGCCGGCAGCTTAAATGCCCAAACGCCGTCAGCAGACACAACGCGTTACGGCCCTTATCCCACCGATTATAAAGAGATCATCATGCAGTGGCTCAACAAGCAATTGATCGATCCGGACAGCGCGCGCATTGAGTGGAACGGGGAACCAAAACCAACCGATGTGGGCAAGGGCAGCGAAGCCGTCTCCGGATATCTCGTGAATTTTACCGTGAACGCGCGAAACCAGTTCGGCGTTTACACAGGGAAACAAAAACATTCCGTGCTCATCCGTAACGGCGAAATAATCAAGAGCATGGGGTTCGCTTATTAAACGAAGATGAAACAATTAAAATTGAATTCTAAACGGAAAACATCCGGGCAGGTTGTTGTCCTCGTGATTATCGTGCTGGCATTACTTGGTGGCGCGTGGTGGTGGCTTAATTCCAACAAACAGAATTCGGCCAAAGAAGGAAGAGACTTTGCCAACGAGGCGATCCAGAAAATTGCTGTCCAGCACGACATTAATTTTTTCAATTCACGGCTCAGCCCGCAGGCGCGCATGAACTTCCCGGCCTCGGCGCAACAGGAGTTTATGAACGAAATTGTGAAGCTCGGAGCGCCGGTTCGGCCAGTCGACGTTCAGGGTAAGATTGAATTTAATTCACAATTCTTCGAGCCACACGGGTCTTTTCATGCGCGGATATATTATCCCGCGAGGTATGCCGATATGGATCTGACCATCTCGCACCCGGTCGGTCGTTGGCAGATTGACGAGATTGCATTTATCCCGCAGAGGGAGCAGCCTGCACCTGCCCCTGCAGTTGCGCCTGCACCTGCGCCCGCACCTTCAGTCGCACCTACAGTTGCACCTGAAGCTACAGCTGCACCTTCGCCTGGCTAAAAAGCGGTCAGCACGGCGCTTCCCACAGGGAAGCGGCTACAGCAACAAACGGTCGAGTGAATCGAGACAAATCTGCGACCAGGTTTCCATGGTTTCGCGGCGCGCGAGCAATTCTTCCTTTGAAAGAAACGCCAGCCCCGTGATCATCGCCTCGCGTTTTTCCACCTTCGGTTCGGTCAGTTTGAAAACGTGAACGATTCCTAGATGCACTCGCCCGACGTCGGTCGTGTCATCGTTTAGAAGCGCAACGATTCGATCTTCGAACGGAGCGTCGATTTTGACCTCCTCGTTCACTTCGCGTTCTACGCCGGCGCGATAAGTCTCCTCGTCAGTCGAATGCCACAGAAATCTGTCGGCATCTTCTGCCATGTGTCCGCCAATTCCGATCGAGCCTTTTGCAACGAGTCGCTGCTCGCCCGCTTTCTTGCCACGCACGTAGTGAAGCACGGAGTTTTGAAAGACGATCAGTGCGTACGGAATGATTTGCTTGAACGCGGGATCGCTTTCGGCTTGCGGACGTGGAATAAACAAATTATTTCCGCTCGATAGAATCGCCCTCAGATACTTCTCGGGCTCAAAGCTGAGTCCTTGGAAAGCACCAAGTTCGTCGAACAAACTGCGCCTGATGACCAGGATGTTTTCGTCAGGCGGATTCATTACAAGCCGAACCCACTCTCATTCCGAGCGAAGCGAAGAATCCCGCGATTATACCGGTCGTTTGGCTTCGGGATGTCTCGACTTCGCTCGACATGACAGAATGCGTCAAAACGAATACGTCACGCCCACCTGCGGCCCGAACAGGTTCAGGCTGGGATTAGGATCGGTTTGTCCCCCGTTGGAAAGATGCTGATACAGCGCACCGACATCCAGTTTCCACTGATCATTTATCATGTAGGAAATACCCGCTGCCGATAAAATGTTGAACGTGAAATCCTGGCCTTGCCCGCCGGGAATATCAGCGTGGCTGTCGATCCACCCCCCGCCTACTCCACCGGAAATGTACGGAAGGAACCGGCTGCCTCTTGGCGCAAAATTGTAGCGAAAGCCGAGATTAAATCCGAAATAGTAGTTCTCGATGCCGCGAAAAATGGGCTCCGCTATCGCGCTCACGTAAAATTGATGGTAACCGCGCAGCCACGTGTCGCTGTCCACCATTCCCCAACGAATTCGTCCCGTCAGGAATTCAGCTCCGATTTCGTAGCTGGCCGGTGCGTTGATCGCGCCGAGAAGATATGCGGACTCGAGTGCGAATTCGAAGCGCGGCGGATTGAACTGTGGAGTCATCGCTTCGACGCCGGTTTCAGGCGTGCCGCCTAACAGCCGGAAGCAACTGCTAAGTAAGAACAAGACAGCGGATGCGCGAGCGTGTTTCATTCGCGCGCTACGATAGGAACGCTCGATTCGATTGCAATTGTCGTGTGATGGCTCCTTGGTAATCGGTCAGAGACCGCCGCTGCAGAATTCGGCAAGATCAGGAGACAGGTCACTCGTCCATTCGTGCTCACTTTCAATCGCGAGTTTCGCGGAGTGCAAAGCATGTCGCTGCAAAAGGAGTTTCTGCTCAAGTTCGGGAGACCATCCAGTTTCGATGAAACGCAGATACAACTGCTCGTCAGGACCATAAATCTTGTCGCCCACGAGGGCGTGGCCGATTGAGGCGAGATGCACACGAATTTGATGAGTACGACCGGTGCGCGGAATTGCGCGAATAACGCTGAACCGGTTGCCGGACGAAGTCGATCTTCTGAACCGCCGTTCAACAGAGAACTCCGTCTGCGCGGGGGCGCCCGCACCGTGAATCATTTGTTTGAGCCAGATGGCAGAATGTTGATGCTTCCCTTGGCGATCCAAAGGAGCGTCAACTATTTTGTGTTCCCAATCAGGCCAGCCCCAAACGATCGCGAGATATTCTTTGCGCAATTGGTGTCGCTGCATTAACAACCCAAAATCGCGCGCGGCCGCGGCGGTTTTTGCAACCAGCACGAGCCCGCTGGTTTCGCGGTCGAGTCTATTCACGATTGAAACCTGTCCGCCGCTGGCGATCTCGAATGCCAGCAAGTCGCGCAACTGCTTCCAGAGAGTCGGCGCGCCATTCGGTTTTGTCGGGTGAACCAGAAGAAACGGCGGCTTATCGACGACAACGTAGTCATCGGTTTCATCGACGATTTCGAAATGGAGTGGTGGAATAATGGAGTAATGGAGTAGCGAACGCGCATCAGATCAAAAGCTCCACTACTCCAATAGTCCATTACTCCAACGTTTGATTCCGGTGCTTGACCTTCGTCCTAAAACTGTTTTACCTAAAACGGCTTAGCCTTAACCAAAGGAGCAATCCTTGGACGCCAAAGACATCAAAGAAATCAAAGCCATCATCGATTTGATGAAAAAGCACGATCTCTCGGTGTTCGAGATCGAAAAGGAGGGGTTCCGCCTTAAGCTGCAGAGAGGCGCTCCCGCTTCCCAAGCCACAATTGGTCCGCCTGCTGCGGGCGCCGTTCCATCCAAGGCTGCGCCCACGGGAGCCGAACCACCTCCTGCTGGGAAAGCAATCGAGAGCGTACCGATGAAAGAGGTCGTGTCGCCGATGGTAGGCACGTTTTACCGCGCCGCATCACCCGATGCGCCGCCTTTTGTTGAAGTGGGGAAAGCCGTTACCGAAGACACCGTTGTTTGCATTATTGAAGCGATGAAAGTGATGAACGAAATCAAGGCCGAAACCAGCGGTGTCATCGCCGAAGTGCTCGCCGAAAACGGTAAGCCAGTCCAATTTGGCCAGGTGCTTTTTAGAGTCCGTTAACAGAAACATGGTAGGGCGCGACCGCCGGGCGCGCCGAATCGCGCGTCCCACATGTTCCAGAAAGTTCTGATTGCTAATCGCGGAGAGATCGCGCTGCGGGTAATTCGCGCCTGTAAGGAACTCGGCATTCGTACCCTGGCAGTGTATTCCGAAGCAGATGTCGATTCGCTTCACGTCCAGCTTGCCGATGAATCGATCTGCATCGGCGCGGCGCCCAGCCTTGAGAGTTATTTGAGAATCGATCGGATCATGAGCGCGGCCGAGATCGGCGACGTTGACGCGATTCATCCCGGCTATGGATTCCTCGCTGAGAACCCGCATTTCGTGGAGGTCTGCGAAAGCTGCAATATCAAGTTCATCGGCCCACCTTCGCGGGCGATGCAAGCAATGGGCGACAAGAACGCTGCTCGTGCGGCTGCGCGCAAAGCGGGCGTGCCGGTAACGCCCGGCAGCGATGGAATCGTCGAGACAGAGGAGGAGGCGATAAAAATCGCCAGGAAACTCGGCTACCCGGTGATGATCAAGGCGGCAGGCGGCGGTGGTGGCCGCGGGATGCGCGCTGCGCATAATGAGCCAAGCCTTCAATCTGCCTTCCATAATGCGAGTCATGAGGCGCAGAAAGCATTTGGAAACGATCAGGTGTATCTGGAAAAGCTCATCCTCAATCCGCGGCACATTGAATTTCAAATCATGGCTGATAGCCATGGCCACATCGTGCACCTCGGCGAACGCGATTGCTCGATTCAACGCCGCAACCAAAAAGTAATTGAAGAATGCCCATCCCCGGTAATGACGCCCAGTCTTCGCAGGAAAATGGGAAATGCTGCCGTGAAATTGGCCAAGTCAGTTGGATACGAAAACGCGGGCACAATCGAGTTCCTCGTCGATCGAGACAAACACTTTTACTTCATGGAAATGAACACGCGCATCCAGGTGGAGCACACCGTTACTGAGGAAGTTTATGGATGCGATCTGGTAAAGGAGCAGATCCGCATCGCCGCGGGCCAGTCGCTCTCGCCGCATGTCGCACGCGCGGTCCCGCGCTTGCACGCCATCCAATGCCGTATCAATGCCGAAGACGCGGCTAACGATTTCCAAGCCATGCCTGGCCGGATCGATTTTTATTATGCGCCCGGCGGCCGCGGCGTTCGCATCGACTCGCACGTTTATACCGGCTACATCGTGCCGCCATATTACGATTCGCTGATTGCGAAAATAATCACCGTCGGCTCTACACGCATCAATGCGATCGACCGAATGCGGCGCGCTTTGGACGAGTATTATATCAGCGGCATTAAAACCACTGTACCGTTCCATGCCGCGATGATGCGCAACGGCGATTTTCGCGACGGAAACTACGACACTGGCTTGATCGACCGCCTCATGTCAGCGGGCAAACTCAATCTGAGATCGCGTCCGCTTCGTTTGCATGAGTAGTGCAGTGCGATGAGCGTGCTCAGCGAATGCCGTCTGTACGGAATCATTGACCTCGGCTACGTCGAACCATTCGATGCCGCTCGCATTGTCGAGCAAATGATCGAGGGCGGCGTAGATCTCATTCAGCTACGCGGAAAAGGGAGATCAATCGAGGAACTTTCCCGTCTCGCAGCTGCGCTGCGCCAGCTGACAGTGAAGTCTTCTACACCGCTGATTGTGAACGATCACGCCGAGATTGCGGGCCGTGTCCTCGTCGAAGGGGTGCATGTTGGCCAGGATGACGATTCGATCGAACTCGCGCGACGAAAAGCTGGGCGCGACATCCTGGTCGGAAGATCCACACACAGCCTTGAGCAAGCGCGCGCAGCGCAGCGCGAAGGCGCGGACTATATTGGATTCGGCCCGATCTTCGCCACGCCGACAAAACCTGATTACGCGCCGATTGGTCTCGGCGATATCCGGCAAGTCCATGCAGAAGTAAGCGTGCCGATCTTCTGTATCGGCGGAATCAACATCGATAATCTACAGAGTGTGATCGACTCCGGAGCAAAGCGCGTGGTGATGGTTTCCGCCTTGCTCAAAGCCCACAGCGTTGTCGATTACGCCCGCTGCGCTACCGATATGCTGGCGTGAATGACGAATGACCAATGACGAATGACAAAGGAATGACGAAGCCCGAACATTCCACCGGGTCGGGTGAGGCGTTTTGGTTCGATGAGACGCCGCTTGTTCGCGAAGAGCCTGAGATGAAGTCGGTTTACGATTTGGAAGAGCGAACAGCTCGATTTGGCGAAGCCATAATTGATTTTGCAAAGAAGATACCGGTTGGGGCGCTTACGGAGCGAATCATAAATCAGCTGGTCGGCTCAGGAACCAGTGTTGGCGCCAATTACGATGAAGCCGATGATGCCGTTTCTAAAAAGGAATTTCTGAAGTGTATAGGTACGTGCAAGAAGGAAGCGCGTGAGACGAAGCACTTTTTGCGAATGGCGGCTCGCGCCGTTCCCGAATTGAAGTCCGAGGCGCGAGAGCTATGGCTCGAAGCCAGGGCATTGCATCTGATCTTCGCAAAGATTTGGAGGAGCGGAAAAAAGAAATGACGAAGCACCAGGGGCGTATCTTCCGTCATTTGTCATTCGTGCTTCCGTCGTCATCCGTCATTCGTCATTTGGCATTCTGATCATGTCCGTTCTCGTCGTTGGTTCCATCGCAATCGACACAGTCAAGACACCGGTGGAGGAGCATTCCGATTTGTTAGGCGGCTCGGCCTCTTACGCTTCGCTCGCTGCGAGTTTCTTTTCGCCGGTTCGGCTCGTGGGTATAGTAGGCGACGATTTTCCCAAATCGGAATTCGATTTTTGGAAATCGCGCAAGATCGATACCGAAGGCGTGCAACGAGTGCATGGAAAGACGTTCCGCTGGTCGGGCGAGTACTCTTGGGACCTTAATACACGCGAGACTCGCTCAATCGATCTCAACGTGTTCAAAGATTTCAAGCCGGAGTTGCCGGAGACGTATCGGCAAACTGATTTCGTCTTACTGGCCAATATCGAACCCTCGCTGCAAGCGCATGTGCTCGAGCAAATGCAGCGCCCGCGCTTCGTTGTTGCCGACACGATGGATCTTTGGATCGAGACCGCTAGGCCGGATCTCGATGCGCTGCTCCGGCGCGTTGATCTTCTTATCCTCAATGACAGCGAAGCGCGCGAAATGACCAAGGAAACGAGTCTCATCAAGGCCGGACGTCGTATTCAGAAAATGGGGCCGGCGCACGTTGCCATAAAAAAAGGTGAGCACGGCGCGCTGCTCTTTGGCGAGGGAGATCAGTTCTTCAGTTGTGGCGCGTACCCGCTCGAAGACATTCACGATCCAACCGGGGCAGGGGACACGTTTGCTGGCGGCATGGCCGGATATCTCGCCGGCACAGTCAAGAAGGTGCATTTCAACGACCTCCGCAAAGCAATGATCTATGGAAGCGTGCTCGCCAGTTTTTGCGTAGAAGCATTTAGTCTGCAGCGCTTGCGGGATCTTTCGATGGAGGAAATCGCGAAGCGCTACGAGACCTTCAAACTGATGAGCCAATTCGAGGTGCCGCCAGAATGACGAGTCACGCCGAAGAGTATCGCAGTTTGCTATGGCGCAGCTTAATCGCAACGAGTTCGTGCATTCTTGCGGTGGTGATCTGTTACTTCTGGGTCGATCGCACGGTCGCCTTCTTTGTTTATGACCATCACATCAACAAGATCGAGGTCTTTCGCTGGCTCACTTATCCACCGCCAGAAGTCCAGAATTGGGCGGCCTTGGTGTTGACGATCTTAGTGATTCGACGCGCATGGGGGCCATTTCTGCGGTGGCAGAAGCTGCTTCTAGTCGCGTGTATCAGCTTGATCGTTGCCGACGATTTCCGTATTTCGTTAGGTGACGTTTTCGGCCGCTATTGGCCGGAGACCTGGACCCACGACAATCCATCGCTGATCGGCACGGGAACGTACGGGTTTCATCCGTTTCAACGCGGCGATGATGTCGGTAGCTTTCCGTCAGGTCACGCCTGCCGAATACTGGGATTTGCCGGCGTATGGATGTTCGCAATGCCTGGCAACCGCTGCATCGCGATTGTGCTTTCTGCGCCGATGCTCGTCAGTCTGGTGGCGATGGATTATCATTTTGTCAGCGACGTCATTGCCGGCGGTGTGTTAGGCGCGCTGATCGCCATGTACGCGACACATTTGGCGCGGCTGGAAAAGGCTTGAGGGAAGGCTGCTAGCTATTCAAAGTAATGAGCCAATTCGAGGTGCCCGTTTGATCTTTCGCTTTTCGATTTTCTCGCGAACCGGCGTAATCGCGCTCATTTCCGTTGCTGTTTTTTGGAGCGCTGCTGTTGATGCCGGAAATCAATCCAAAGATTGGATCACACTCGATAACTGTCAGCTCGTCCCGAACAAAGGGAACGACGGCGATAGTTTCCACGTTCGGGCGAATGACACCGAATATCTGGTCCGACTTTACTTTGTTGATGCGCCGGAAACTGCGAGCGTTGGTCCGGAGCGTCTGATCGAGCAGGCCGAGTATTTTGGGGTCAGCGTGCCCCAGGTC
>JBKOYE010000128.1:0-7505 GCA_046725275.1 Verrucomicrobiota bacterium | reverse complement strand
GCACAAGCTCTCGTGTTCGGACTGTTCGCTACAACCAACATCGGTTACCTCTGGTATAATTTCATTGGATGCGCGGCCGTATTGATCGGGGCCCCGATCCTGCAGCAAACGATGTTTCGCCGCGCGGAACCTCCCGCGGAGGTATGAAACTCGTTCTGAGCCATGGATCACCCGATTATCTGTTTCGGCCAGCAACCGTGCGGCTTTTTTCCAAAGCGGTTTTTAGTCGCTAAAATTCTGACCGCTCGGCGTCTCCAAAAGGAAATTGGCGGAGAGATCGTCTTTTTCTTTCACGACAGTGATCATGATCCGCGCGAGACCATCACCATCTTGCGAGACCAGCACAGCGACGAGGAAGTAGCCCTAAATTTCCAGTTCGAGAATCGGATCCAAAAGCAGTTCTCACCACTCTACGCCAAACGTTTCGTGCCGGAATGGAAGGAGAAAACTGCGCGTCAACTTCCGCGTTATGTTTCGCGTTCTCTCGTCGCGCATTTCAAGGAGACTAAAGCTTCGAACGTCGCCGATTTCTGTCTTGAGATGTACACCCGAATGGGATTGCTGGAGGGCGTGCGGATGGAGCGATCAAGCGCACCGGAGTTCAGAGGGCGCGCTGTCGCGGTCTCAGACTACTTTGTCGATGCGCAGTACGAAGGAGAAATCGTCCGCGCACGTTATCGCGACGGGAAATTGCTGCTGCATAAAGGAGGCGATCGGTTTTTGGAAATTCCCGCAGGAGAATTTGCTCCGAAGCAAATCAGCCCGACCCGCGACACACGTTTCGTTTGGATGCAATCAGCGATTCGGTGCACCCACTATGTCGCCGGCGCGAGCGAGCAGCATTACATCAATAAGGCCGATGCTTCCGAAGTGAAATTCGTCAAGCGCGATGACATTTCCGACTTCGACAAAGCTTACACCGAGTTACGATGAAATCGGAGCCGCTCAAAATCGGGATTGCATGTTTTCCGTTGATCGGCGGGAGCGGAATTTTGGCAACGGCCCTCGGGTCAGAGCTGGCGCGCCGCGGTCATGAAGTTTACTTTTTTAGTTACGCTCAACCCGTTCGGCTAGACCTCCCGCAGGACAATCTTCATTTCCATCGAGTCGACGTTGCGAACAACCCTTTGTTTCCGTCGCCCGACTACACTCTGCCGCTCGCAGTAAAAATGGCAGAGGTGGCACGTTCCCAGCAGCTCGATCTTTTTCACGTACATTACGCGGTACCGCACGCACTCGCCGCTTGCTTGGCCTCGCAGATGTTAGGTCCGTCGGCTCCGCGCCTTATCACGACTTTGCATGGAACCGATACCACTCTGCTGGGTCAGGACCCTGATTATCGGACTGCGATCGAGCATGCGCTCGTGCATTCCGATGCTGTCACGGCAGTTTCAGAAAGTCTTCGGAACCAAACGCAGGAAATCTTTCATTTGAAACGACCGATTGAAGTCATTCCGAATTTCTTCACACCGAGTTACCCGAAGCGAAGCCGCGAGGAAGTTCGCCGCGATCTTGGCCTAACAGACGAATTCCTCTTGCTGCACATGTCCAGTTTACGACCCGTGAAACGCATCGATCTGCTACTGCGCACAATTGCTATGTCGAAAAACCGCGAGCGCCTTCGATTGTTTATTTTAGCTGGCGGGCCTTTTGATCCTTACGAGCGACTGCTCGATGAATTGGGAATTCGGGATGTTGTGATTGTTCGGCAAAACACAGCTGTGGTGGACGAGTATTTGGAAGCGGCAGATGCGGGACTGTACACATCCGAATACGAAAGTTTCGGATTAAGTATTCTTGAGACGATGTTTTACGGGAAACCCGTTGTCGCCTTCAGCGTCGGCGGCATTCCAGAAGTCGTAGGCGATGCTTATCCTCTGTCCGGTTTCGGCGATGTAAGCGCGGCTGCTGCCGCATTGGACGAGTTGATTGAATCTCCGACTCAGGCGCGAGAGCTTGGTGAACAGAGTCGCAATCGCGCGGTCGCAAAGTTCTCAGCAGATCGGATTCTTCCGCAGTACGAAGCGCTGTACCGCCGTGTAGTTGCCGTCCCGTAGGCGCGTTGAACTCTCTCAGCGGTCTGATAAGTCGATTGCGCCGTGCAGGAATCGAACTCGCAACCCAGTGTTGCACAGTGATTGGTTTTTTGTGTGCAACCGCTTCGTTTTGGCTTTCAATAAAAGATTGAAAGTAGCCACCATAATTGCACTCATCTGACCGCTTCTCTCCTAAGAATAGCGCCACCGTAACCCACGGTTGTTCCGCTGCGGGGACCGGTGCAGGCAACGTTCGAAAGACCATATTGTGTTGGGGTGCTCTCACGCATCCAAGTTTGTCCCCCGTCTGTTGTCCGTAGTATGATACCCAAATCGCCGCAAGCCATGCCGTGGTTTGTGTCAATAAAGGAAACTCCGGCGAGCACATCAGTTGTTCCACTCTGCTGCGGTACCCAATTATTACCTCCGTCTGTAGTTCTAAGGATAGTCCCAAATTGACCGACAGTTGTTCCAGTATTCGGGTCGGTAAACGACACCCGTATCAGATCGACTGTCGTTCCGCTTGTTTGCTGAACCCAGTTATTCCCTCCATCGGTGGTTCTGAGGATTATGCCTGCTCCGCCCACAACCGTTGCGGTATTGATATTCGTACGTGAAACCGCGGTAAGAGGAACGTAGAAGCTGAATTGGTAGATTGCCCAGGTGCTTCCCCCATCTGTTGTAGTAAGGATCGTGCTAGGGAAATTGGCACCTCCTCCGACCGCTGTGCCATGATCCGTGTCCGCAAAGGAGACGCCCCACAGATCAGCCATTGTTCCGCTTACTTGCGGGACCCAGCTGTTCCCTCCATCTGTAGTTCTCACGATTGTGCCGAAGTCACCTACAGCAGTCCCGGTATTCGCATCTGTAAAGGAAACACCATGGAGATCATTGTTCGCGCCGCTTGTCTGGCTAACCCATGTATTTCCGCCATCTGTTGTTCTGACAATCGTGCTTTCCCCAATTGCTCCGCCAACGGCAGTTCCATTGTGAGTATCAGTGAAGGAAACGTCCTCGAGCGAAAGAAGCGTAACGGCCCTAGATTGGCTAAGCCAGTTGTTCCCTCCATCGGTTGTTCTTAGGATGGTGCCAAAGGAGCCCACAGTCGTCCCGTTATTCGCATCGGTAAAGGAAACGCCGACAAGCCCCTGTGTCGTTCCGCTTGTCTGGCTTGCCCACCTCCGTCCCCCATCTGTTGTTCGAAGGATCGTTCCGCTACTACCAACGGCCGTTGCATTGTTTGCGTCTGGAAAGGAAACGCCCCAAAGAAAATTGGTTGTTCCGCTCCTGCGGTAAGACCAGGTGCGTCCCCCGTTTGCTGTCCGGCGGATGGTTCCGTGTTCGCCAACGGCAATCCCATTGTTTGCGTCAACAAAGGAAACGCCCCAAAGAAAATTGATGGTCGCACTGTTCTCCATAACCCAATTGGCACCGCCATCGGTCGTCCCGAGGATGGTGCCATACCAACCGACAGTCGTCCCGTTGTTTGCATCGGTAAAGGAAACCGCATTAAGGTCGGTAGTGGTTCCACTGGTCTGGCTTACCCAGTTCGCTCCGCCATCGGTCGTTCTGACGATTGCCCCATACCCGCCAACCGCAGTTCCCGTGTTGGCATCGGTAAAGGAAACCGCCTTAAGGTAGTCGGTCGTTCCACTCGCCTGGCTTACCCAATTGGCTCCGCCATCGGTTGTTCTGAGGATTTTCGCATCAGTGACGCCGCCAACCGCAGTTCCCGTGTTGGCATCGGTAAAGGAAACCCCATAAAGCCCAATACTTGTGCCCAAGATCCCGCTCGACTGGAGAACCCAGTTCTGTCCTCCATTGGTTGTCCTGAGGATGGTCCCATACCAACCAACAGCTGTCCCGTTGTTTGCATCGGTAAATGAGACTCCAAAGAGCCAATTACCCTGAGGCAGCGGGTTTTGCCAAACCCATTGCGCCCTGGCTTGAGTCGAAGATTGGCTGCTGCTGTCGCCCTGTCCCAGTAGCACCGGTGTCGCATCGCTGAGGAGAAAAGGGATCACGAGGAAAAACGCACCCTGAAAGAGGCGCGCTTTAACGGTGGGCTTAATTTGTTTTTTCATATTCGTTATCCTTGTTTTTCATTGTGGAGTTTGGTTTCGAAGTCTTCTTTAAGAACGCGCAGGCTAAATGTAATGCGATGTCTGCTCACTTCATTCCAAAGGAAAAATTGGTGCGGCATTGCAAGAAATTTGCGGTGCGCTCCCAAAAAACTGTGAACAATCCCATCCTTTCACGCGCAAGCGCTCTCGATCAGCTTTCGAGTGAGACTCTGTCGGGTGTCGGCACGCACTTTCCAGAAATTATTTTGGTGCGAGGGAGGCGACGATTTTTTCGAAGCGCGGATCGCCGCGCAAAGGATCCCAGAACGGAAGCAGTTTCAATTCGCCGTAGCTGAGGAAGCTTGGGTGACTGGTCGCAATCGCAAGCTGAGTACACGCCAGATCTTTGTCGCCAACCCACGCAGCGATAATCGCGAACTGCTCGATCATGCGCATGCCATTGATTGAATCTTTTTCCACGGGAAGAAGCTCAACTGCCCGTCTGGCTTCGCGCAGCGCTTCCTCCTTCCGTCCCAAGCCAGCGTCGATTAACCCAAGCACGCATAACGCCGGGCCATAATCTGGTTGAGTCTGGACGATTTTCTCCTGCTCCGCTCGTGCCGCAGTGAAAGCAGACCGTGCTTTGTAATCATCTTTCGTCATCCGAGCGATAAGCCCTTCGAGAAAGCGGTGGCTTAGCTTTACTATTTCGTTAGGAAAACTGTGGTCGCCCAATGCCGCTAAAGCAGTCGCAGCTGCAACAGGGTCGCGCTCTGCTAGCGCCCAGGTAAGCCAAGCATCGGCGATGGGCAGCACAGCAGGATCCGTGGTCCCATTTGAATCGACGAATTGGTGTAGGGTTCGGGTATCGGCTTTCCAATAAAATTCTACAAGAGCGCGCTCTAATTTGGTTTCCACATCGTTCGGCTCGATGACCAATACACGATCCAACATTGACTCTGCTTCAGCATAATGCCGCAGAAGTTCGTAACTCGTGGCAATCTGCAGTAGCGTCAAAACGTTGCGCGGATCGAGGTCAATCGCGCGCTCGAAGTTTCGCGTGGATTGGTCCCAATGGCCCTGCCGCCTCTCAATGTAAGCTTTCAGCTCAAATATCCGAGGATCATTCGGCAAGCTCTGACGGGCAACTTCCAGTTCGGCCAGGGCACCATCGTAGTCGAGGTATCCTCGATAAAGGTTTTCCGCGCGAGCGAGATGTGCTTCGCTTGCATCCGGACGCAGGCGAAAAGCCGCCTGAATGGCCGCTTGCGCTAACGCGAGACGCGCAGGCGTACGATCAAAGCCAGAGAAGTAAATCAGATCATGGGTGGACCCCAGTTGACAATACGCTTGGAAAAAAGATGGGTCATGAGCAACGGCCTGATTCAGCAAATCGACGGCTCGCAACAAATTCTCTTTTCCATTCGGCCGATAGCTCGCGATCAGAAGAAGATTTTTGGCACGGCTGTAAAGCTCAAAGGCGGTAAGATCGGCAGTTGGTGGCCGTTCAACAGCCAGTTGCTCAGCCGCTGAGATTTTGGCGTGAAGTTGCTCAGCGACCCTTTGCGCAATCTCACTCTCGATCGCGAACACGTCTTTCAAGCCGCGATCGTATTGCTCTGCCCAGACATGCGTGTCGGTGCGCACATCAACCAACTGAGCGTTCATATGAACCCAAGCTCCGGCCTTGCGCACGCTGCCCTCCAACACATGCGAGACGCGCAGCGCTTTCCCGATCTCGCGTATATTCCGCTTGCCGCGATATTGCGTCACGCTAGTGCGACTGATGACTTTAAGATCGGCAATTTTTGCCAGTTTGGTCAAAACGTCGTCCTGAACACCATCAGCAAAAAACGCGTCCTCTCTGTCGTTACTGAGGTTCTCAAACGGTAGCACAGCGATGCTTTTTCGTGGCACCGCTGGCGCGACTGTTGAGGCGTGTTGCTGGACATACTGGCGGTACCAGAAATAACTCGTTAGGCCAACACTGCTGGTAACCAGAAGCGCAATCGCTGCCAGTTGACGAAGTCTGCGGCGGCGAGGTCTCGTCTCTATCGCTTCGCGACACAGTCGTAATTCAGCGAGGAGTTCTCGAGCAGACTGTGGGCGTTCAGCCGGCTCGGTTGCCAGCATCGAACGGAGAAGCCTGATTACTGGCGCTGGCATATTCGCGGCAGCCAGCTCCGAAAACTTTCCGGGCAGCTCATGGAATTGCTTTTCGCGAAGCTCTTTCGGCGTTCGGCCCGTCAAAGGCGTTTGGCCACAGAGCAAATACCATAGCGTGACGCCTAACGAGTAGATATCGGACCGCGCGTCCAGTCTGGCAGTTGCTTGATCCGTCGCGAGTTGCTCCGGGCTAGCAAACTCTGGCGTACCGGAAAAACCGGCGCGGTCCTGGTCTAATTTGTCCGGTGTAGTGGAAGCGGGTTTGGCAAGACCGAAATCGATCACTTTCACAACTAATCCGGCAGCTGCCGGATCACCTGAATCCCCACAGCTTGGGACAATCATGAGGTTGCTCGGTTTGAGGTCGCGATGTACCAGCCCATGTGCCTCGGCAGCCATTAGAGCGCGCGCAACCTGTTCGCCGACGTCGAGCGCCAGCGTGACCACCAGTGGCCCGTCACGACGCACACGCGCTTCCAGCGTCTCCCCTTCAACCAACTCCATTGCGTAGAAACACTGGCCGGCGGTGGTCTCGCCGAAGTGAAATACGCTGGCCACATTTGGGTGCCGCAGTTGCGCAGCTGCTCGCGCTTCACGCCGAAAACGCTCACGCGCGTCGGAATTACCAGAGTACCGCGCGCTGATGACCTTAAGCGCGACTGGAGAACCCAAGTTGACATCGACTGCATGGTAGGTTGTCCCCATGGCACCGCGCCCAAGCTCCTGGAGAGTGACACCGTCCGCGGACAAGCAAACTTCATAGTGCTGGAAGCGACGGTTCAAGGCCCCCTTCTGACTCAAGCCGCCGAGCAGGAGGCAATTCAAGCAACCGAAAGCGCTCGCTTCGCTCTCAAGCGGTGCGCCGCATTGTTCGCAGTGCAAAAGCTGTTTTTCGGCAAGCGACATTGAAACCCTCAATAATTAGCAGGTCGCAGTCAATATTCGGCAGAGGTGGTGCAGCTCCTCGTCCACGTCCTCGGCAACGCCAATAGTGCGGGCGACTTCTTCACGCAGCAGCTCGCGATAACGTGCACGTAGCCGTGAAAGGTGGCTGCGCAACGTCTCGACCGGCATATCGAGCCGGCTGGCGACTTCCTCTTGGTTGGGCAAACCTACGCCGCCGGTAAGAAATGGTTTCAGCGCTCTGAAGAGCCGCATCTTGTGTCGTTTATCGAACTCCGCCTCGATACGTTCTAGCGCGCGGGCGACCAGCGCCGTTGCCCAGCTTTGTTCGTACTGT
>JBKOYE010000163.1:0-14655 GCA_046725275.1 Verrucomicrobiota bacterium | reverse complement strand
CGCCGACCATGTGATCGATTACACGAAAGACGATTTCACCAAGAGCGACCAGCGTTACGATGTCATCTTCGACAATGTACAGAACCACTCCTTTTCCGAACGTCGCCGTGTCTTGACGCCAAATGGCATCTGCGTTCTGGCCGGCATCGGCGGCGCCGGATGGCGTGCTGATACGAGGACGCATATAGCTCGGTCATTTACCACTCCGCTGATGTCGAAGTTCACCAGCCAGAAATTCAAGTTCTTCATCGCGGACCTAAATCACAACGACCTGGCGTACCTTGCAGATCTCATGCAGTCCGGAAAAATGAAGCCGGTCATCGATCGCACTTACAAATCGCTGAGCGAAACTCCGGAGGCGCTCGCCTACTTGGAACAAGGCCACGCTCGAGGAAAGGTAGTAATAACTGTCGAATAACAACTGGGTCTATAGTCAAGAAATCAAAGGATGAGTTATGAAAGTGCTAAAGCGCGTACTGAAATGGATTACAGGCGCAATTTTAGTTGTCCTGTTACTGGCGTTCATCGCCGTATTTATTGCCTACTGGCGATCGACAAATGATTGCAAGCGCTACACGCCCGCGCCGACCAATCCGATGAAAGCCATTGTTTACTGCGACTATGGCGTGTCCAATCTCAAGGTCGCCGATGTCGAAAAACCTGTCCCGAATGACGATCAAGTCCTGGTCAAAATTCGCGCTACATCGGTCAATCCTTACGACTGGCATTTCATTGAAGGCACGCCCAAGATCATGCGATTGGGCGTCGGCCTGCGTAAGCCCAAAGAAACTCGACTTGGCGTGGACTATGCCGGCACGGTGGAGGCGGTCGGTAAGAACGTCACTCAGTTCAAACCAGGTGACGAAGTGTTCGGCGGAAGAGACGGGTCTTTCGCGCAGTATGTCTGCGTTCGGCAGGATCGATTGATCGCGCCAAAACCCGCGAACATTAGTTTTGAAGAAGCGGCTGTCGTGGACATCGCCGGGGTCACCGCGCTGCAGGCTGTCCGCGATAAAGCAAAGGTCCAACCCGGGCAGAAAGTTTTAATCAATGGTGCGTCCGGCGGCGTCGGCACCTTTGCGGTGCAGATCGCCAAGTCGCTGGGCGCGGATGTGACTGGCGTTTGCAGCACGCGCAATATCGATCTTGTGCGATCGCTCGGGGCCGATCACGTCATCGATTACACCAAAGAAGATTTCACCAAAAGCGATCAACGCTACGACGTCATCATCGACAACGTGGCGAGCCGCACATTGTCGGAATGCCGACGCGTCCTGACTCCCAACGGCAAATACGTTTTGATCGGTGGTGGATCAGGGGCAAAAGACTGGCAGGGATTGTTCGGGCCCATGACTCGTGCGTTCAAAATCATGGCAACAAAACGGTTCGTCAGCCAGGAGATGGGCATGATGCTGACCGACCCGAAGCAAAAAGACCTGACCGATCTGGCTGATCTCATGCAGTCCGGAAAAGTGAAACCGGTCATCGACCGCAGCTACAAATTGAGCGATATCTCGGCCGCAGTCGCTTACGTCGAACAGGGACACGCACGCGGCAAAGTCGTAATCACGGTGGACTAACAACGCTGTCAAAAAAGATGGCTTTCGCTGATGCCAGCTGATCTTATTGCCGGTCAGATGAAACTCTTATGTATTCTAATGCTGGCCGTTGTCGCTCAGTGTTGCATCGCGGCCGACCCGACTTGGAATCCCGCTGATGCGGTGAAGGAAGCCGAGCAGGATATTCGCGCTGGGCATATCAAGTTCTACTGGTCGGGCAGTATTGCCTCGTTCCCGCCTGGTGTTCCGTTCGACGTGGCTAAGAAGTATCCGAAGGCTGACGCTGGAAATGGCTGCGTCACTAATGACATCCCACTTCGAGAACGACAGCAGGAATACGCGCGCCGGTACAACGAAAAGATGTTTGCCTACATCAGTCAGAAGCACTGATGGGCGCTGGTCTCGTCATTGTCGTTTGATTCTGCCGGTTAGGCGTGTAATGGACGGCAAATAGACCGGCACCCGGTCTTCGACTCGAGCAGGGACAGCAAACGTGACAAGTGACGAGACGAGTTCTGACGATGCGAGCGGTACAGCTCACTCACATCGGAAAAGCTTTGGAACATTCAGACGTTCCAATTCCGGAGATTGGCCCGTCCGAGGTTTTGATTCGCGTTGCGGCTGCCGGAATCTGTCACTCGGATGCGCATTATCGCGCTGGCATTTCGAGAATTGACGATTTACCGCTTACGCTCGGGCACGAAATCGCGGGCCGCGTGGAGGAAGTCGGCAGAAATGTAACGCACGTGTCAGCGGGCGACCGCGTTTGCGTGCATTACTTGGTGCACTGCGGAACTTGCGAGTTCTGTGTGCGCGGCCTGGAACAGTTCTGTCGCAGCGGCCAGATGATCGGCAAACATCGGGACGGCGGTTATGCAGAATTCATCAAAGTTCCCTGTGGGAATGCGTTTCCGCTTCCTGACGAGATTCCATTCGAGACCGGCGCAATCATGATGTGCTCGTCGGCAACTGCGCTTCATGCTCTGAACAAGGCGCGTTTCAAAGCCGGCGAGTCGATCGCGATTTTTGGCTTCGGCGGACTCGGATTTTCGGCGTTGCAATTGGCACGCGCCTTCGATTGCGGAGATGTCTACGTGGTTGAAATCAATCCTGCGAAACTGGCGTCAGCCGCAAACATGGGAGCCATCGCGATCGATGCCAGCACAGCAGATCCGGTGGAGCAAATTAAAGAAGCAACCGGTGGCACAGGAGTTGATGTCGCACTCGAATTGGTAGGCTCTGCAAAGACTATGCGCCAGGCCGTACTCTGCTTAGCCCCTCTCGGGCGCGCTGCGCTTGTCGGCTTAACCGCTGAATCGATATCGATTTTTCCGTACACCGACTTGATCAACAAAGAAGCTGAGATCATCGGCGTCTCCGACCATCTCGCGACTGAACTTCCAGCACTGATCGAATTCGCGCGCAGCGGGAAACTTCGATTTCCGCCAGAGACATTGCGCGTCATCGACCTCGACGCGACCCAAATCAATGCGGCACTCGACGCACTTGAGCATTCCATTGATCACGTCAGAACGGTAATTGTTCCCCCGAAATGATCTCGTGACTATGAACTTTTGTCCGATAAATCTCAGCGGAAGTGTATGAGCTAATTTGCACGCTAGTGATCTTGGTTCAGTAGATGCTCGAAGGCTCAGTGTGAATACTTCCACGATCACCGTTGCTCAGAGTAATGCCTTCCTAACGACTTTCGATCTGTCGCCGACCGGAAGCGGCCCACTGGATGGACTGCGCTTTGCTGTTAAAGACGTAATCGATGTGGCCGGTTTCAAAACCGGTTGCGGTAATCCGACCTGGCGCGATTCCCATCCCGCTGCAGTAGTCCACGCTGTGTGCGTAGAGCAACTTTTGCGCGCCGGCGCGCGCTGCGTCGGCAAAACGATTTGCGACGAACTGGCGTTCAGTCTTCTCGGTGAGAATCACTTTTACGGCACGCCTATCACGAGCATTGAACAAGTCTGCAGCTGAACCAGTTATAGAAGCGCTGCTCATATCTGCCTTCGACATCGTTCATTGGCGTGCGTAGCGCACGGCCAGGTGCCTGCATTGACACGATATTTAAGGGTCTTAACTTTTTCGTCCACGACAAAAAATGAACGCTTTTGCCTCTGGAAATGGGGACGGAAAAGAGTTCGTCTCGCACGCGCCAGGTTATTGGTCAGACGCGGCGCCGGAACTCTGGAATGATTGGAAATGGCAGCTCAAGAACAGAATCACTACGCTCGCCCAACTTGAAAAATATTTGGAATTGAGTGACGAGGAACGCAGCGGCGTGTTGTTGTCCGGCGACAAACTTGCATTGGCCGTTACTCCACACTTTTTTAATCTCCTCCCAGCGAATAATCCTGATGACCCGATCAGGCGTCAGATGATTCCGCGGATCGAGGAAACGTGGACGTCGCCGTACGACATGGCTGATCCATGTGGCGAAGATTCGCACATGCCGGTGCCGGGATTAGTGCATCGGTATCCGGATCGTGTCCTGTTTTTAGTAACCGATCGTTGCGCAAGCTACTGCCGCTACTGCACGCGCAGCCGTGTGGTAAGCGGAGTCGGCGAACAGGAATTGCACACAAATTTCGAGGAGGCGTTCCGTTATCTCGAGACGCACACCGAAGTGCGCGACGTGCTTTTGAGTGGCGGTGACGCTTTGATTTTCAGCGACGAGAGGCTCGACAAGCTGCTCTCGCGGTTGCGCGCGATCAGCCACATCGAATTCCTCCGGATTGGCACGCGGGTCCCGATTTTTCTTCCGCAACGGATCACCCCTGAGTTGTGCACGATACTGGCGAAATATCATCCGCTCTGGATGAGTGTGCACGTGAATCATCCGCGCGAGCTGACGATTGAGGTAAAACACGCGCTGGAGCGTCTCGCCAACGCAGGCATTCCTCTCGGCAACCAGAGTGTGTTGCTCGCGGGCGTGAATGATGACGTCGAGACCATGAAGATTCTCGTGCACAAGCTGCTCATGTGCCGGGTGCGCCCTTATTACATTTACCAGTGCGATTTGATCAATGGCTCGTCACACCTGCGCACGTCGGTCGCCAAGGGCATCGAGATCATCGAAGGCTTGCGCGGGCACACGACCGGGTACGCGGTGCCGCAATTCGTCATCGACGCGCCCGGCGGCGGCGGCAAAGTGCCGATTAACCCCGGTTATATTCTCTATCACGACAACGAGAAGATCGTGATTCGCAATTACGAAGGGAAAATCTTCGAATACCCCGAGACCGGCAACGAGAACGTCCAGTTCGCCCCCCAACGGGAGTACCACGACGAGTATCTCTACTCCTGATTGGCTTCTGTCATCCTGAGCGAAGTCGAGGGATCTCCGAATTGCAGGGAAGAGCGGATCTCGTTTTGCTATTGCTGCGCTTTGCGTTCGCCCTTCTAGCTCGCCTCTGCTGTAATTTCTTTGTTCTCCAACGTTGTGTAAAGTTTAGGCTTGCGTATTAAAGATCGCGGCGTGTAAAGTCCCGCACTTTCGTTCTTCTCCAACCACTTCAACCCTATGAACCAACGTTTAATCTCGGAAATTGGCCGCACCCAACGCCTCGACATTATTAACTCGCTCAAGCGTACCAAAGGCATGTCTGTCAATGAGCTCGTGGAAAAAATGGGAATGAGCTACATGGGCATCAAACAGCATTGCATCACTCTCCACCGCGACGGTTATCTGGACACCTGGCGACGCCCGCAAAAAATGGGCAGACCGGAAATGGTCTATCGCCTCACGCGCCGCACGCACGATCTTTTTCAGGCCGAGAGCCATCAGTTCACATTGGATCTGTTGAAAGCGGCCGAGGAAATCTACGGACCGAACGCGCCGGAGAAGTTGCTCTATAACATCTTCAAAAAGAAGACCGCGGTTCTGAAAGCCAAGGCAAAGGGAGACACAGTCTCCGAACGTGCGAAATGGCTTGCGCACGTTCGCGACGGTGAAGGCTACATGGCGGAATTCATCATCAATAACAAAGATGGGGGCCCTCACATTCTCGAGTGTCATTCCCCGATTCTGAACGTGCTCGAACGCTACCCGATAGTTGGCCGGTTCGAGCAGGACATGTTCGAAGCCGTGCTAGGCACGCGTGTCCGCCGGGAGGTGATTCGTAACTCCGGGCTGTACGAGTGCGTCTTCCAGTTCGCGGCGTAGAATCGATTTAGAATCCGCTCTCGCAAACTTGTCTGGTGAGCCGCGCGGGCTGCGGTTGCGGCGAGGACGCAGCGCACCGCGATGTCCCTGCCAGTCGGATTTGTTCTTTCGCTCGATCTGAATCTCGGTTGATTGATCGAGCATGGCCCGGGCGTTTCCATCCGTTGTGATCGCGAACGTGCAGCCGCTGATCGATTGCGGCCGTTATCCGATCAGGCGGATCGTGGGCGAAGATCTCGTTGTTGAGGCGGACATCTTCAAGGATGGCCACGATGTGGTTGCGGCCGTTCTGAAGTGGCGTGCTCTCGGAAAGCGCGGATGGCGGGAAACGCCAATGGCTTTTGTTGATAACGATCGCTGGCGCGGTGTTTGCACCCTCTACGACGAGGCCATTCACGAGTACACTGTCGAAGCGTGGACAGACACGTTCCGCAGTTGGCAGCGAGAGTTCGTAAAGAAATTTGACGGCGGCATCTCCGATCTGCAAAGCGAGGCGTTGGAAGGTGCTGCGATTGTAAAATCGACGGCCAGTCGCGCGCGCGATCGAGCAGACTCGGCAAGGTTACGCGAATTCGCCGAGCAAATCGCCAGCGGCGCGAATTCAGAAATTTATGCCATCGGCCAGTCGGGCGAACTAGAAGTGCTGATGGCAACATATCCGGATCGCGCCGATGCCACGCAATATGAGCCACCTCCCTGCGTCGTCGTCGATCGCACGGCGGCGTTGTTTGGCGCGTGGTATGAATTTTTTCCGCGCTCGGCAGAAGGCCGCGGCGATCGCGGATCGACTTTCGGCGATTGTTTACCGCGAGTGGACGGCGCTAAGGCGATGGGGTTCGACGTCATTTATTTTCCACCGATTCATCCGATTGGTCACACCAATCGCAAAGGCCCGAACAACGCGATCACTTGCGAGCCGGGCGATCCGGGCGTGCCGTGGGCCATCGGCAGCGAAGCAGGCGGACACAAGGCAGTCGAGCCGTCGTTAGGCACGCTGGCGGATTTCGATTGGCTGCAAAAAGAGGTGCGCAAACGCGGAATGGAAATCGCCCTCGATTTCGCAATCAATTGCTCACCCGATCATCCGAACGTCAAAGAGCACCCCGATTGGTTCTACAAACGCCCGGACGGCACAATCAAATACGCGGAGAACCCGCCAAAAAAATATGAAGACATTTACCCGCTGAACTTTCGATGCGAAAACTGGCGTGAACTCTGGGCCGAGATGAAGAGCATCGTGCTATTTTGGGGTGAGCACGGGGTGCGCATCTTTCGCGTGGACAATCCACACACCAAGCCCGTTGCCTTTTGGGAGTACCTGATCAGCGGCGTCCGCGAGAAATATCCCGACGCGATTTTTCTCTCCGAAGCGTTCACGCGGCCGAAGATGATGAAAGCGTTGGCGAGGGCCGGCTTTAACCAGAGCTACACCTATTTCACGTGGCGAAATTCTAAGCAGGAGCTCATCGAATATTTCACTGAGCTGACGCAAACGGAAATGAGTGAATATTTTCGGCCGAACCTCTGGCCGAATACGCCTGACATCCTGCCGTTCCTTCTGCAAGAGGGTGGCCGCCCGGCGTTCATGGTCCGCGTGCTCCTTGCGGCGACCCTTTCACCCCTTTACGGCATCTACAGCGGATACGAGCTGTGCGAGAACAAGCCGTTGCCGGGTCGCGAGGAGTATCTCGATTCCGAGAAGTATCAGTTCAAAGAGCGCGATTGGAATGCGCCGGGAAACATCAAGACCTGGATCGCGCGCATCAATAAAATCCGGAAACAAAACCGCGCGCTTCAGATGTACACGAATCTGCGGTTCTACCCTGCGGACAACGATGCGATTTTGTTCTACGGCAAGATGACGCCTGCGCGGGACAATATCATCCTCGTGGTGGTGAATCTCGATCCATTTCGTAAGCAGAATTCATTTGTCCATGTGCCGATCGACGAATTTGGACAGATCGAAGGTGACGAGTATCACGTGCACGATTTGTTGAACGACGCGCGTTACACGTGGCGAGGACGGCAAAATTACGTCGAGCTTGATCCGGAAATTCAACCTGCGCACATTTTTTTGGTGCGCCGCTCGTAACGCAGACAATCTTGTCCGCGTGGGCGTAGGAGGAGCGGCGTTCGAAAGGGAGAGGTGACCGACAAAAGGCATCAATGAACAATTCATTGAAAGGAAACTCTAATACTCAATGTCTTTCCCGTGCGTATTTGCATCGGTGAATCGCTCTGCATATCATTACGAAATTTCCGGCATGAAGATTTGGGTTGTGCTCTTTGCCGCGCTGGGGAGCGCGTCGCTTCTGCTTGCACAGGAACCTACGCCGCCCCTGGTGCCTCAGCACTCGCAGACGGTCCTCGAGACACTTGTCAAAGCGGGACCGGTTATGATCCCGCTGTTTTTGCTGTCGATCTTTTTCGTCGCGCTCGTGGTGGTTTATTTCCTGACGATCCGGCGGGGCGCAGTGGTTTCGAGCGGTTACATGGCGACCGCCGATGCGCTTCTGCGTAAACGCGATTATCTGGGTTTACTTGCCGTTTCGAACCGGCACGGGGAGGCGATCGCTCGGGTCGTGCAAAAAATGTTGGATTTCACGACGAAAAATCCGCATGCGGATTTCCAGCAGGTCCGCGAAATCGCCGAGACAGAAGGAACACGAGTCGCCGCGAGTCTGAACAACCGAGTGATCTATTTGGCCGATATCGGAATGATCGCGCCCTTGCTGGGGTTGCTCGGAACTGTGTTCGGAATCATTCACTCCTTCGGTGCCTTGGGAGCGGACGTCGGATCGGCGCGTTATGTGGCGCTCTCACGCGGGATTAGTGAGGCGCTGGTCAACACTGCTGCGGGTCTCGCGATCGGTATTCCAGCCATGATTTTCTACGCATTCTTTCGCGGCAGGGCGCAGAAGCTGATCTCCGAACTGGAAGCGGCTTCGACGCACGTTCTGGCGTTGCTTTCATTGCAATACGGCAAGCGTGCGGAACGAATGCCTGCGCTGATCGAGGACGAATTGTGATGCGGGATTCGGGATGCGAGATGCACGATACGAGATCAGGGAAAGGCTACCGAGATCTTGAGATTTGGAAGTTGGCGCGAGAAGTAGCGATCGCCGTGCATCGCATGACACTTCACGACTTGCCATAGTTTGAGATGTTCGAGGAAGCAAGCCAGATTCGCCGCTCTGCGAAATCGATATGCGCGAACATTGTCGAAGGCTACGGCCGCCGGCGTTACAACCAGGAGTTCCTTCGGTTTCTTGTTTTCGCTCATGCGTCTTGCGATGAAACCATCGAGCACTTGGAAATGCTCTTTGAGACGGGCTCGCTAGCGAACGAACTCGTCTATCGCGATTTGAGTGCTCAATTGGATCTTCTTGGGCGAAAGCTAAACGCTTTCATCGAAACCGTTGAACGTTCCCATCGCACGAATCGCAGCGATATCCCGCATCCCGCATCGCGCATCGCGCATCTCGCATCATGAACCTTCGTGGTCACGCGCCTCTGCATCATCCCGGCATTCAGCTGGCGCCGCTCGTCGACGTGTTGTTGCTGTTGCTGATCTTCTTTCTGCTCACATGGAACGCGGCGCGCACCGAGAATGAACTCGACGTGAAGGTGCCAAAGGCGTCGGCCGCGAGGGAGAAAACGGCGCCGATTGGCGATGTCATCGTCAACGTTAAGGCGGACGGCAACGTGGTTGTGAATCGCCGGACCTTGAGCGGTCCCGATCTCGAGGAATTGCTGAAAAACCTGGTTCAATTGAACCCGGAACAAGCCGTGGTGATTCGCGGCGATGAAGCCGGCGCCTATAAAAACATCATCGGTGTGCTGAACGTATGCACCGAAGCAGGGATAACCAACGTGGCTTTTGCCACTGCAAGATGAACATCACGCGCAGCGCGGTCAGTCTTTTGGGACTGGCGATGCTGCTTTGCACAGCGAGCGTCGCCAGTGCTCAATCTCAGCCGGAGGTGCGCCGGGCACGTCCGGTAGATGAGTCGCCTATTCCGCGCGCGATCCCGGTTGAACCTGGCGACCGGAGCACGCGCGCTTTAATTGACGAATTTTCAGAGCCGGCAGCGCGCGAAACTGAAGGAGCTGATCAGCGTCAACTCGATTACGCGAACGGACTGTTCGCTCGCAAACTGTACGATCTCGCGATTCCTGAATATCAAAAATATCTCGACGATTACCCGGGACGCTCGGGCCGGGCGAACGCTTACTTCTCGCTTGGCGAATGCTATCGAAATCTTCATCGAGATTCGAACGCTCGCACCAACCTGCAAAAGGTGCTGAACGATTATGGTGACAGCGAATTCGCCGGGCCGGCGGCATTCGCTCTCGCCGAGATGGCATTCACCGATAAAGACTACGCTACGGCGCTACCGTTTTTTCATCGGTCCGCCGCAAAATCGAAGGAGCCGGCAGTGTCGCTTTCCGCGCGTTATTTCGAAGCGCGTTGCCTCGAGGCACTCGGCCGCAAAGACGAAGCAGCCGACATTTACGCGCAAGTTGCCGAGGCTGGGAATCCAAATCCTTATCGCGAAGACGCGCGCGTGACGGCGGCATCCATTTTCGCGTCGCGGGGAAAAAAACTCGAAGCGCTGAAGCAGTACGAAGCGCTCGCGAACGAAGCTCAGAAGCCCGCGTTGAAAGCAGAGTGCGCGGTGCGCGGGGGCTTGATCGCGCTCGAACTCGTCCAGGCCGACAAAGGGAAGCTCGACAACGCCATGGCGCAGCGAGCCGCGACACTATTCCAAAAGGGCCGCACTTTGTCTGAAGCGGGAAAGTTCCGTGCGCTCGCACAAGTCGGATTTCGCCGGTTGCAATACCAAACCGGTCAATACACGCAATTGCTGGCCGATTATAAAAAGGAATTGGACAAGCTGCCTGAGGCTGCGCAGGCCGAGGTGTTGTTGCTCGCGGCAAACAGCGAACGACAACTCGGTCATCCAAAGGAAGCTGAGGCGGTCTATCGCCAGATCATCGATAAATATCCAGATCGCGAGGAAGCAAAAGACGCCGCTTACCAGCAGCTGATCAACGTTTATAACTCCGATCCTTCCGCACTTTCCGCTGCAGTGGACCAATTCCTCGCAACAAATCCTACAAACGAGCGCGCCGATCAGGCGAAGCTGCTAAAAGCCGAAGCGCTCTACAAACAGCAGAATTACACAGAGGCAGCATCGCTTTACGGCGAACTTCGCGCGTCTGAGCTTTCGCCGCGACTGCGCGCCGAAGCGGCGTACAAACTTGGGCTGTGCCATGTGCAGACCAAAAATGTTCCCGGCGTCATCGAAGCCTTCACCTATTACCTCCAGACCTTTCCGGACAATCCACAAATCCCTGCAGCCCTCGCTCAGCGTGCTCTCGGATATGAACAGGACAAAAACTACAATGCCGCGCTTACCGATTTAAACATCATCCTCGCGAAATATCCCAGGGCGCACGAGCGCGAGGCGGCATTGCAGTTGAAGGCATTGATCCTCGGGCAACAGGACAATACCAAAGGTATGGTCGACACTTTTCGGCAGCTTCTGAAGGAATACCCCAAGAGTTCTGTCGCAGCGCAGGCGCAATACTACATCGGGAAAACCGCGTTCGAAGCAAAAGATTACAAAACCGCTTTGACCACGCTGAATGCTGCCCGCCAACTGAACAAAGAGCAGTACTACAATCTGGCGTCGGTGCGGATCATTCTCAGTCAGTTTTATTTGAAAGATCGGCCTGCGCTCACCAAAGAAGTGAACGCTTTCATGGCCAACAGTCCGAACGTAAATGTGCCGCCGGAGGTTCTGGAGTGGCTCGGAATCGAGTATTACAACGAGAAAAATTTCCAAGCCGCCGAAAGATATCTAGGTGCGCTCCGCAAGATCGACACGGCAAACAAGATTAAACCCGACTACTTGTTTTACCTCGGCGACGCGGCCACGAAGCTAAAGAATCTGCCCGAAGCCGAGGAAGCATTCGCGAAATATCTGCAAACTGCCAAAGATCCCGCGGGCAAGGCAAAGGTGCTACTCACGCTCGGCGCGGTTAAGATCAGCGCGCATAAACCCGACGAGGCTCAGAAGATCGCCGAAGAAATCATGGCGCTGCAACCGGAGGGCCGCGTAAACGCCGAAGCGCGTTTGCTCGCAGGCGAAGTGCAGCTTGAGCGGGGAAAATTCGACGACGCCGGCAAAGCGTTTAAAGGCGTCGCTCTGCTTTACGACGATCCAGCCATCACTCCGCGTGCGCTTGATAAAGCTGCGCTGGCATTTCGCCAAGCAGGCAACACCGAAGAAGCAGATCGCCTCTCCCACGAATTACGTGAGCGCTACCCGAACTACGCCGGGGGGTGATCAAGGAGTGACGGCGGCCCCGTCGTCACTCCTTTGTGGACGGCGGCTCCAGCCGTCCATCCTTGGGAACAATGGCAATACCCCAAGGGCCGTCGCCGACCTTGATGCGGCGCAGTTCTTTGCGCGACTTGAGATCGACCACCGAGATGTCGTTTGAGGCGCCGTTGGCGGTGTAGAGTTTTGTCCCGGTGGGATCGAGCGCGATTCCCCAGACGCGATTTCCGACGGGAACCGTCGTTGCTACTTCACTCTTTTCCGTTCCGATGATCACAATCGCGTTGCCGCGGCCTGTCGAGACGAAGAGCTCTTTTCCATCATGCGAGACTGCCGTGCCCATCGGCAGGGAGCCAGTCGGCAGTTGGATCTTCGACAATAGTTTGTGCGACTGCGCGTCGATCACAGCGACGTAGCCGCCGTTCTCACAAGCGACGTACGCGCGTGAGCCATCCGGTGAAAATGCGACGGATCGCGGCCGGCCACCGCTCCCGATTTTTGCAATTACACGCTGTTGCTCGGGATCAATGGCGAACACTTCGCCTTTTTCTTCGCAGGTGACATAGACTTCGCCGTTGATCGGATTCACACCAACCCCTTCGGGTTCCTCAGAGACTTTTATTTTCCCGCGCGATTGCCCTGAATCGAGATCGACAATAGACGCGCTGGCATCGTCTTCATTCGCGATGAAAGCGAATCTTCCGTCTCTGCTGATTGCGAATTGCTCAGGGTCCGACCCGACATGCCAGCGATCAATTACCTTACGCGCGGCAACATCAATCACGCCAAGGCCGTCGGCGCTCTTATCTGCGGGCGCGCGATTTTCATCCAGGCCGGGGGCCATTCTCGGCGAACCGCTCAAGGTAACAAACAGTCGTCGGCCATCTGGAGTCGCGTGTATGCCACGCGGTCGTTTGCCCACTGGAAGAGTTGCAATGACGGCGTCCGTAGTTCCATCGATCACAGTCACGTCCCCGGAGCGTTCATTGCTGACAAACACGAGGTAGCTCGTCGATTCCGCGCGTGCTACGCCGGCGAGAAGGACGCAAGCAAACCAAGGGACAAACAATCGACGCATGGGTGACGCGTACATCTCAAAGCTCTGCGGAGCAAGTGCGGCCGCCGAAACTTTAGCATTGGATGTTCAATGTTGGCTGTATGTTGCCGTCATGCATCCGCACGACAAGCTTTTCATTCCCGGTCCCGTTGAAGTATCGGAGAAAACCTGGGCGGGGTTTTCGCGTCCGCTGATTGGGCATCGCAGCGAAGACTTCAAAAATCTCTACTGCGCCATTCATCCAAAACTCCAGACACTGTTCGGAACAAAGCAGCCCGTGTTTCTTTCCACGTCGTCGGCGTGGGGCGTGATGGAAGCGTCGGTCCGTAATCTGGTCGATCGCGGCGTGCTTTGCTGTATGTGCGGCGCCTTTTCCGACAAATGGTTCGATGTCGCGAAGCGCTGTGGGAAAAACGCCGAGCCGCTTCAGGTCGAATGGGGAAAACATATCGACCAGAAGGAAGTCGATCGACAATTGGCCACTGGAAAGTTCGACACCGTCACGTTGACGCATAGTGAGACGTCGACGGGCGTGATGAATCCGCTCCCCGAAATTTGCTGCATCCTTGCCAAGTATCCCCACGTCGCGCTGATCGTCGATACCGTTTCATCGTTCTCGGCAGTGAAGATCGACATGGACGCGCTGGGGATTGATGTGATGCTCACCGGCGCGCAAAAAGCGCTGGCCCTGCCGCCGGGGTTTTCGTTGTTCTCCGTTTCGGAAAGGGCGTTCGAACGGGCCGACAGAATTCCGAATCGCGGATTTTATTTTGATTTCCTGGAATTCAGGAAAGAGCACGCGCAATGGATGACGCCGAGCACGCCGAGCATCGGGCACATTCACGCGCTCGAATCCAAGCTCGACGAGATCTTCGAGGAAGGCCTCGAGGCGCGTTACGCTCGGCACGCGCGCACGAACGGGCTCGTGCACGACTGGGTGCGCCGCGCAGGTTTCGAATTCTTCGCCGAGGAAGGGTTCCGAACAAAGACACTCACATGCGTGAAAAACAATAAAGGCATCGACGTGCTGGAGTTCGCGAGAAAGCTGCGAGCGAAACATCATTTGGTGATCGATCCCGGCTACGGCAAGATCCGCGGCCAAACTTTTCGCCTGTCAAACATGGGCGACGAGACCGAGGAAACTGTTTCGCATTTGCTGGCGTGTCTCGACGATGTTCTGTAGGGGAAGCTGACAGCTTCCCCTACAAGGCTTCCTATGCCAGCGATTGAAGCTTCCCAACTGACGAAGGTCTATCGCACCTACCGCAAAGAGCGCGGCCTCTGGGGTGCGGTGAAAGGCCTGTTGTGGCGGCGTTATGATGAAACGCGAGCGGCAGACCAGGTCACATTTCAAATCGACGAAGGCGAGTTTGTTGGATTCCTGGGTCCGAATGGCGCCGGGAAAACTACTGTGCTCAAAATGCTTTCCGGCTTGTTGAACCCGACTTCAGGCGACGCGCGTGTGCTCGGCTTTGTTCCCTGGGAAAGGCGCAATGAAATGAAACGGCAATTCAG
>JBKOYE010000043.1:0-7312 GCA_046725275.1 Verrucomicrobiota bacterium | reverse complement strand
GCGCTAAGTGGCTCGATGAGTTTTTCCGAACTCGGCGTCCTGATTGCGATCGGAATTTTCGTCGCCGGTCTGTTCATGTGTTCGATTTTATTTTTGTTTGTCCGTGAGCGACAAAGCGCTATTTCGCGCGACTGGCTCTTTGATCTAGTAGCGGGATATGTCCGCGAGATTGTGCGCAGACCGGTTCCCATACTGATATTTTCGTCCGCGGTCTTGCTGCTGCTCACTGCCATAGGCTTTTCGCCCGTTCCGCCTCTCGAATTCGAAGCCAGTACGCGCTCACTCCAACCAAAAAACATTCGCGCAGGTCAGGCGCTTGAAACGATCATGACAAAAATGCCGGTCCGCTGGGAACCGGTGCTGGCGATCGTTCGCGGGACAAACTCGCAGGAATTGCACGACCACTGGCAAAAAATTTCCGCACATTGGCGTGATTTTCAGGCAGGCGGAAAGATAAAGGGATTCTCTACACCCGCGGCACTTTGTCCGTCGCCAATCTGGATGGGACGAAACCGCGATCGTTTGCGCGAGATAAACTTTCAGGTGGCGCGCGAAACATTGACCGAAACTCTCGAGGCCGAGGGATTCAGCGTAGAAGCGTTTGGTCCGGCGTTCGCGTTGCTCGACGATTTACAACGCATTGCCGACCCCAGCATACCATTGCCGAATTGGCGGACCCAATTACCTGAATCATCGAGTTGGTGGTTTTTGATCGACCGTTACTTCGGCCAAAACCCGTTGCTGACGACTGGATTTGTAATGACCAACGGACCGCTCACAACGCACGAGCAAAGCCAGGAGCTACTACGCGGTCTATCGGTGCCTGGCGTTCCCTTGATGCTAACGGGCTGGACCTACGTGCTCGCCGATCTCCAACCGTGGTCGCACCATCAACTCCTGATCATCAGCGCGTTGATGGCCATTTTCGACATCTCATTACTGGCCATTTTGTATCGCGACGTTCGTTTATGGCTGATTCAGATCATCACACTAGCGTTCGGGATTGGAGCGATGATCGCTACCATGAAGCTGCTGAACATTCATTTGAATCTGCTGAACGTCCTCGCATTCCGTCTCGTGCTCGCCATCGGCGTAGATTACGGAATCTACGTCGTGCTCGTCTGGCAAAAAACGCACGATATCCAGCATGACGTAGCCGGTGTCTTGAAACCGGTCTTGCTCGCAGGGCTAACCGCGATCAGCGGTTTCGGATCGCTTGCGCTTGCGCGGAACCCGGCGCTGACTGGACTAGGCATTGCGTGCGCTATCGGCATTTTTTGGAGTCTGATGGCAACAATTTTCTTCACCTTACCTGCAATGGCGGCGGCTAAACCAAAACCCAACGAACCAATGTTAAATGTTTAGATTTGACCCCTTCTCCCAAAATGACCCCTTCTCCCAAAAACTCAAACTGCTTTCATGCTACCTGACTCCTTTCCTTCTTTCCGAAAACAAAGGCCGTCCGGTGATGCGGATGCGAAAGTTTATATGTGAAAAAGAAATCCCCTCCTCAATCCGCTTTCGTCGATGTCCGCGTTTTACTTGGTCCAGTTGTCTTTTTAGCCGGCGTCTTTCTGGCGCTGCTTGGCTTTGGCGTATTCTCGAATGTCCTCGCTCAAGCAAAGGTTTGGGCGCTCGGGTCTACCAAGGCGCGAGAATCGTCAGCTCGCTACATATCCAGCCGCGTCCCGGTGCAAGGAGAGGGCCCGATCCACATTCTGGCTGCCGACCGACCGGCTATGGCAACTGCACCAACTGTGGGCGGGAAGCCGCCCCAACCAGCTCAGCCGCAGACCAACCCTTGGAGGCTACAGGCGACCTTGGGTGGCGTAGTTACAGACCTCGCATTTCCGAGCGCCACCGTTGGCTATGCCGCAGCTGAACTTGGCCGGGTGTGGAAGACCACTGACAGTGGCGAGACTTGGACCCTTATCATGAATCTGGGTTTTCCTTATTACTGGTATGGTGTTGAGGCGCTCTCGGAGAGTGACGTTGTCGTCTCTGGGTTCGACAACTCGAACTTCCGCGGACTCCTTCGATGGAGCCACGACGGAGGACAAACATGGGGCCCAGAGGTGGTGCTCACCACTGCCGGATGGTCCGACCGGGTTCGCTTCGCGGATGCTCTAAAGGGATTGGTGCTCGATCAGCTGAGCCAAAGCCAACCCACCGCCGCACACTACACGACGAACGGCGGGCAGACCGCCGGCGACTGGACCCAAGTCATAGTGAGCCCGAACAGCGGCTGGTTTGGTCACCAGTTCAGCCTCTTACCGAACCTCAGAGCTCGGGCCTCGGGTATTTGGTACTGCGACAGCGTCAACGGTGGCGCGTCCTGGAGCTGCCGTCCGCATATCGATGAGGTATTCGACGGTCCGACGTTCTTCGTCGACGACAGCTCAGGCTGGGTCGGCGGCGGGGCTATCTCGCCCTTTGTCGCCGGCTGGGTGCATCGCACCACCGACGGCGGCGTGACTTGGAGCGGCCGCGTTTTGGATACGCCCTGGCCCATTCGATCTTTTCTGTTTCTGACACAGCAAATTGGTTGGGCGGCAGGAGGAAATGGCTCTAGCGCTGTGGGCGGCATCTACTTTAGCACGGATGGCGGTCAGACGTGGGTGCTCGATCTGGACAGTGGCCACGAAACAAACGCGTGTGCGAGTGTGGGCAGCCGTATCTGGTGCTCAGGCTTCGCCAATGTGGGTAGCTGGCAGAGCGTTATTCATGTGCTGGACTTTCCGCTGCCGACGCCCACGCCTACACCAACAGGGACACCGAGCCCTACGCCAACAGCGACGCCAACGCCAACAGCAACGCCAACACCAACGGCTACTCCCAGTCCGACGGCAACGCCTTGTCCGGCGGAAGCATGGGTTGCCCGGTACAATGGCCCGGGGAATGGCACCGACATCGCCTATGCCATGGCCGTTGATGGTACAGGCAATATCTATGTCGCGGGATGGAGCACCGGCTCAGGCACCAGCCTTGATTACGCCACCATTAAGTATGACGCGTCGGGCGCACAACAGTGGGTGGCTCGCTACAACGGGCCGGCGAATCGTGAAGACTACGCTACCGCTATTGCCGTTGATGCCTTGGGCAATGTCTATGTGACGGGACAGAGCAGGGTCACGAACACCAATTACGAATACGCCACGATCAAGTATGACGCATCGGGCGCACAACAGTGGGCCGCCCGCTACAACGGGCCGGGACTTGGCAATAACTATGCCGCGGCCATTGCCGTTGACACTGCGGGCAACGTCTATGTCACAGGACAGAGCCCCGGCTCGGGCACCGGCTTTGATTACGCTACGATCAAGTATAACGGCTCGGGGCAACAACAGTGGGTCGCCCGCTACAACGGGCCGGCGAATGGCCCTGACTATGCCTGGGCCATTGGCGTTGATGCATCAGGCAATGTCTATGTCACAGGCCAGAGCACCGGCTCAGGCACCGGCTTTGATTACGCTACAATTAAGTATGACGCATCGGGTACGGAACAGTGGGTGGCTCGCTACGACGGGCCAGCAAATCTCAATGACAACGCCCGTGCGATCGCAATTGACGCCTCAGGAAGTGTCTATGTGACGGGGCAGAGCACCGGCTCAGGCACCGGCTTTGATTACGCTACGATCAAGTATGACGCGTCGGGTGCAGAACAATGGGTTGCTCGCTACAATGGGCCGGGCAATGCCGAGGACGACGCATATGGCATTGCGCTTGACGCCTCAAGCAACGTCTATGTGACAGGCCAGAGCACGGGCTCGGGCACCGGCTTTGATTACGCGACGATTAAGTATGACACATCGAGTACGGAACAGTGGGTTGCTCGCTATAATGGGCCGGGCAATGGCACTGACCATGCCTGGGCCATTGCCGTTGACGGCCCTGGCAATGTTTATGTTACCGGACAGAGCTCCGGCTCAGGTACTGGTTACGATTACGCGACGATTAAGTATGACGCATCGGGTACGGAACAGTGGGTTGCTCGCTATAATGGGCCGGGCAACAGCGATGACGTAGCCACAGCCATTGCGCTTAACGGTTCAGACAATGTCTACATTACGGGATGGAGCACCGGCTCGGGCACCGGCTTTGATTACGCGACAATTAAGAATTCACAATCCTCGTGTTCGACGCCCACTCCGACGCCTTCTACTACACCAACACCTACGCCTACACCAACAGCTACTCACACTCCCACGCCGACACCTACTGCGACGGTTACGGCAACAGCAACACCAACCGCGACCGCGACGGCAACATCAACTCAAACGGCAACAGCAACAGCGACAGCGACATCGACGGCCACGCCAACTGCGACTGCAACACCAATCGTGACGCCGACGCCTACCCTAACGGCCACACCTACAGCCACAGCGACAGCAACTCCAACGGCAACGCCAACTGCGACGTCTTTACCGACAGCGAGACCTACACCAACACCGAGGTCTCGCCCAACACCGGCGCCTCGTCCGTAGCTTGACCTCGAGTTGAAGTTCCGGTGTGACCGAGGCCCCACTCGGCTCGGACTAGGGGTGTCCGGAGTTCGACGTTTTCCGAGTGGTGGCATTCACCGTGTAAGCAAGATGCAGCCAATGCATTCAGCGCCGCAGATTTGCTAGAGGCGTCTTTACCACCAGATGAAAATGGTTGCCCATCAAAACAAAACACAGAATCGCAGCCTTGAAACGCTGCGACGATTCGCTCAGCAGTTCCACAAACCGAGCGCGATCTTGCTCATCATGAAAAATCGCCTGCCGTGAGGGTAAATCGCCCATGTTTTGCGTCCCATGTCATCATAAAAGTATTCGTACTGTTCCGTGCTGTTGAAGACGTGGGGATCCTGAAATGTGTGCAGCAAGCCCGACGGATGATACGTGTGGTTGCTGCCAAATTCCGCAAGCGCGTACTTCTGGCCGGTGGAGGCGACCGTCGCCGCTCACCCCAATTTCCTTCCGACACTTTTCGATTAGTCAAAGGTCTGTTAAACTAGCAAGCAATGCGCCGGCAGGGATTGCTGTGGCTAAGTGCGGCTTTATCCGTTATTCCCGCTTCGCTTTTCGCGGGAGCGGCTGTCGAGGGACACGTAGAGCTTCCGAAATCGCGCTCGGCGCCGGTACAGGCAAAACGGTACGAAATCGTAACCAAGGCCGGAGTTCTTTCAACGCAGCCGCCTCTCGCCGTGGTCTACCTCGACGGCAATTTTCCGCGACCAGCTTCGTTGCCAACGAAAGAAGTCGAGCAAAAGGATTTGACGTTTATTCCAGCGCTCCTGCCGATAGAGGTAGGAACAAAGGTACAATTTCCAAATCTGGATGACCAGTATCACAACATTTTTTCCTACTCGCCCGCCAAGCGATTTGATCTCGGCCGTTATCGCCCGGAGGAACGGCCGATACCTTCGGTAATGTTTGATAAGGCGGGCTTGGTGACTCTGCGCTGCGACATTCACGAGCACATGCGCGGATTAATCCTCGTGCTGAACACGCCGTACTTCGTGATGACAGATACGGCCGGCCGTTTTCGACTGGATAAACTTCCTGCAGGTCGCCACACACTGAAAGCGTGGATCGACAGTAGAACTACGCGCGAAAAGCCAATCGACTTGAAGGAAGGACAAACGCTGCATGTTGATTTGCCATGAATGCCCCGGGTGCAACAAGAAGCAAAGGAGTCGGGAGCTTTCGCAGCCGATTGTTCACCGCAATCATGGTAATCGTAGCAACATTGACTGCGCTTGGGTTTTATCTGGCACAGCGGAGAGTCAGCGCCGACGCGGAGCGAAACCTGCAGCAGACATTTCAGAACGAGCTTTCTTCGATGCACAAAGTCGAAGAACTGCGTCATGCCGCGCTCGCCGACCGCTCCAACATACTCGTTGCGAAGCCGCGGATTCATGCCGCGATCGAGGACGACGCAATCGATCTTCTGTATCCTACCGCAAAGGACGAGTTGCGCGACCTGATGGAAGGCGAGGAACCGCCTCCGGAGCAGACAGCGCGATCTCTGCACGCCAGATTTTATCGCTTTCTCGACGACAACGGTGCAGTCATCAAGCCCCCTAATCCCTCCGATGTGGGAGAACTCGACGCAGCGACAGAAGCCCAACTTTCTCTCCCAAAATTGCCCGAAACACGACAGGTCGGGTATATCCAATCTGCCGGTGCCATCCACGAAGTGATAGTCGTGCCGATCTTCTCGACCGACACTGGAGAACTGGTTTCAGCGCTCGTGATCGGGTTCAAGCCTTTTGAGCTCGAAAACAAAAACACTGGAATGCAAAGTGGCATTTGGGTGGATGGCCACCTGCATTTGCCGGCGCTTCCGCCCTCCGCGCAAAGCTCCCTTAACGAGAAGATAACGCCTGCCCTCGCCAATTCTGGCTCAGACCAAAACTATTTCCGCGTGGAAGTGGCTGGTGCGCCTCAGCTGTTATTTCATAAGTTGCTCAATCCGGGGTCGCTGTTTCCACCCGCGTACGAAATTTGTTTGTATCCTCTCGGCTCGTGGATGGCACAATTGAATCGTCTCCGCTGGCAAATTGGCGGCGCCGGTGCGCTTCTGTTGTTAGGCGGATTCGTCGCAAGCCATTTCGTGGCACGCAACATGTCCATGCCCGTGAAGAGACTAGCGCTCGATTCGGAAGAAAATCGCGCAGAACGAGAACGCGCCGAGGCCGCGCTGGCTTCCACCGCCGAGGAATTAGAACGATCAACCAGATACTCCGCCGACGCATCACACCAGCTGAAAAGCCCAATGACCGTCCTTCGGATTGGTCTCGAATCACTGCTGGAACGCGAAGGATTTAAGCCTGAAGTCTACGAGGAGTTGTCCACTCTGCTTCATCAAACGCGTCGGTTAACCGGCGTAATTGACGATTTGCTTTTGTTGTCGCGAATGGATGCCGGTCATCTTCAAATCGCATCGACGCCCGTGAATCTCAGTCAGCTGGTTGATGAATGGTTGGATGATCTTGGCGCGTTGCCTGAATCTCCGGATGTGAAGATTGAAAGGCAATTTCCGCGCGGGCTTCATATTGCAGGTGAGAAACGCTACACATCGCTCATCGTGCAAAATCTTCTGGAGAACGCGCGAAAGTACAATCGTGCAGGCGGGCGAATACGCGTCAGCGCAAGTGGCAACGGCAGAGACGTCGTCCTGACGATCGGAAATACTGGTCGCACGATTCCGCCGGGCGAAGACATCTTCGAACGGTTCCATCACAGCTCAAGTCCCGCAGCAGCATCGGGTCACGGAATTGGTCTCAACCTGGCGCGCGAACTGACGCGACTGCATGGCGGTGAGC
>JBKOYE010000025.1:0-2474 GCA_046725275.1 Verrucomicrobiota bacterium | reverse complement strand
TCAGCGAAGTCGGTGCCGTCGATGTTGGAAACGAACCGGAATGTCATGTTCCGATCGGTATAAGCTCTGAGTGCTTCGTAAGCCATCACAGGCCCGAGATCGGAGCCCCCGATCCCGATGTTAACTACATTGCGGATAGGTTTTCCCGTATGACCTCTCCACGCGCCACTTCGCACGCGTTCGCAGAAGTCAGCCATCTTGTCGAGCACACCCTGGACCTTCGGCACCACATCTTCTCCGTCTACGACAATGGATGATCCTCTCGGAGCGCGCAGCGCCGTGTGCAACACAGCTCGATTTTCTGTGCGGTTGATCTTCTCACCACTAAACATCGCATCAATCCGATATTGCACTCCGGCTTCCTCTGCAACTCGAAAGAGAAGCTTCAGTGTCTCGTCAGTAATGCGGTTTTTGGAGTAGTCCAGGAATAGGCCTACTGCCTCAGCCGTCATTCGCTCGCCGCGTTCGGGATCTTCTTCGAAGAGCTCCCGCAGATGTAGCTTCGACACCTTTGTGTAATGCGATTCGAGAGCTTTCCACGATTGGCGTTCGACCGATTGTTCTGTTGCTGCTGTCATGTTCTTCTTCCTTTTGTCTTCAGGTGATAACTTTCTTAAGCCTTACTAGAGGCACTTAGTGCTGCGTTCTTGGATGAGATCACTGCCATCAGATCGTTCCAGGACTTCACAAACGACTCGGCTCCTTCGTCCTGGAGCTGCGTGGCCAGGACGTCAACGTCGATGCCTGCTTTGGTGAACTGCGCTATTACTTCTTCACAGTTGCCACCGTCTGCCGGCAGTAACTCACCCAACTCGGTGTGGGTGGCCAGAGCGTTCAACGTCCCTTCAGGCATGGTGTTAACGGTGAAAGGCGCGGCCAGGCTCTTGATGTAAAGAATGTCAGAGGCTTTGGGATCCTTAGTTCCGGTGCTGGCCCACAACGGTCGCTGCGGACGAGCGCCAAGGTTGTAAACGCGAGCCCAGCGCTTCGAGCCGAGAAGAGTGCGAGCCGCCTTGTATGTGCGTTTCGCGATGGCGATGCCAAGTTGGTTGTGTAGCCCCTCAGGCGTCTTGCTCGCAACGGCAGCGTCCCAGCGGCTAACGAAAACCGACGCTACGGAACCGACATTCGGGTTGAGGTTGGCATCAATACGACGTTCGATGCCTCGCAGGAACGCTTCGGCGGCAGCGAGATATTGTTCGCGTGAGAACAAGAGTGTGACATTGACCGGTATCCCGGAAAAGATTGCTTCCTCGATCGCAGGGAGGCCTTCTTTCGTGCCGGGTATCTTGATTAATAGATTGGGACGTGCCGCTCGCGCAAACAGATCCCTGGCTGCTGCAAGGGTACTGGCCGTGTCATGGGCCAGAAGTGGAGACACTTCCAACGATACCCATCCGTCAACGCCATTCGTCTCATCGTAGATGGGTCGAAACAGATCGGCCGCCCGTGTGAGATCCTCCAGCGCCAGGTCGAAGAAGAGCGCCTCACTCGACTCGCGCTTCGCTAACTTTCTGGAGATCGCCGCGTCATACGCCGTGCTGTTCTTAATAGCGTGATCGAAGATCGTCGGATTCGAGGTGAGTCCTGTTACCGATAGATCGTTGATGTATTGTTTCAGGGTACCGCTGTCCAGCAGATCGCGTGTGATGTTGTCTAGCCAGAGACTCTGGCCCAGGTTATGGAGAATTTGTGTTGCTTTCATCGTGTCACCTCAATTAGTTGCAAACTGTTCGCATCGATATTCTGTTCATTGGATGGGAGCAAATGATGGGTGTCGTTCCATAGGTTAATTACCGGCTGCTCAAGGTTGTGTTCGTATCCCAGCACGCTCAGGCTCCCCGTACTCAGCATCAGAGACCTGGCTTCGTATGGTTCGAGCCCGATCCAGCTACCGGCTAACACTCGAAGGAAATGTCCGCTGGAAAAAATCAGCACATTCCCTGAAACTGCTCGCAAGCGGTCGACAACGCGATCGGCTCGCTCGGCAACCTGCTGTGGCGATTCGCCACCCGGGGCGCCGTCGCGGAAGAGTTGCCAGTCAGGACGCTCTGCATGGATCTCCACACTTCGTCGGCCTTCATAATCGCCGTAGTTCCATTCGAGCAGATGTGGATCGATTTCAGCGACAGAACCGAAGCCAGCTAGTTCACAGGTCCGCCTGGCACGACGTAATGGGCTGGTCAAGACGCTGTCAAACACAATTCCGCTCAACCGGCCGCCGAGTCTTTGAGCATTTCGCTCGCCTAACTCGGTCAAAGGTAAATCGGTTAACCCTGTGTGTTGGCCCGTCAGACTCCAGGCCGTCTCACCGTGCCGCGCCAAATAGATCATTTGAAGTTCCGTATGGGCCATTTCTACGATTCCCCCTTAAAGCTCTCCAGCCCGTATGCGGCAGAACCAAGTAACGCAGCGCGATTGAGAATGACGTGGACTGGAAGATGGGCCATGAGCTGACTGAAGCGTCCCTTTCG
>JBKOYE010000159.1:0-8293 GCA_046725275.1 Verrucomicrobiota bacterium | reverse complement strand
GCGCAGTTCGCTCGGAATGATTTCAATGTCGCCAGTTGCGAGGTTTGGATTTTCCGTGCCGGGCAGACGTCCCGCGACGGTGCCCGAAACTTGAATTACGTCTTCGCCGCGCAGCGTGTGCGCCTGCTTTGCAAGCTCGGCGTTTTCCTCGGGTCGAAAAACCACCTGAGTCAATCCTTCGCGGTCACGCAGATCGATGAAGATTACGCCGCCATGATCGCGAGTAACATTTACCCATCCGGCAAGCGTGACTTGCGTGTCGATATCACTTTTGCGAAGTGAATTGCAGTGGTGTGTGCGAAACATTTTTTCTGTCATTCCGAGTGGACTCGAGGCATCCCGTTGCGGATCCTAACATTAAGCCGCGGAATCCTTCGACTCCGCTGCGCTCCGCTCAGGATGACAAGCTGGATTGCGCTTGCAAGTGCGCAAGCAGACGATCGTGTGCCACAAGCTCTTGCTGCCCTGTTCCCATATTCTTGATTTTCACCTGCGGCCACTCGTCTCCATAAAGAAGCGCGACGCGCGCGCCCAAATCTTCGGCGGCTTTGAACTGCCGGGCGACTTTCGTTGGGATGAACGGGTAATCGACGCGGTAGCCGCGGTCGCGGAGTTGCTGAATTTGTGCGAGCGCGTCGGCGCGGCGTTCTTCTTTCGCGATTACGACGTAGATATCGATCTTGTTGTCGTTTGCTATTGCTTTCTGGATCGCTTCGCGTGCCCCCGGGATTTCGTTGATCAATTCGCAGAGAACTACGTCGCCCATTGCGAATCCAAGCGCAGGCAGCGAAATCGCACCGTCGCTCAGCTGTGCGATCAAATTATCGTACCGCCCGCCGCCGGCGATGGCGCGGAATTTCCCCGCGCGATCGAACACCTCAAACACGATTCCGGTGTAGTAAGCAAGTCCGCGGACGATCCCAACATCAATCTGAACGAAATCGGCAAGCCCGCGACTGCGGAGGCCGTCAACGAGTTTATCGAGCCTTTCACTTTTGCCGCCGCTCTTCAGCGTCGCGAAGACTGCCTCGGCAAGGTCCCCGACTTTCTCTGCAGTCTTCTCTCGCGGCTCGCGCGCGGACTTATCGATCGCTTGCAGTAAATCCTCCCAGCGCTCTGTCGGCACATTGTTCCCGCGGAAGAAATCAGTCCAGAATTCGCGGTCACTGATCCGGACGACAAAATCCTGTTGCGTGATCCCGAACGCACGAAGCACATCGATGCAAAGCGCTACGAGTTCGATGTCCGAGGCAAGATCTTTCTCACCGACGATGTCGCAATTGAGCTGAAAATGTTCGCGCAACCGGCCGCGCTGCTGCTTCTCGTAACGGAAAAATTGTCCGATCGAGAACCATTTGAGTGGTTTCTTGAATTCCCGTTCGTGCGCCGCAACAACACGAGCAAGCGTGGGCGTCAGCTCGGGACGCAGCGCGACTTCGCGTTCGCCTTTGTCTGTGAAGTTGAAAAGCTGCTCGACGATTTCAGCGCCGCTTTTCTTCTTGTACAGCTCGGTCGCCTCCAGAGGCGGCCCTTCCCATTCGACGAAACCGTAGCGGCGGGCAATCTCACGCCAGCGGGCGAAGATGTAATTCCGCCGCGCACAGTCCTCAGGCAGGAAATCGCGAAAACCGGGTAAACTCTGCATAGATGCGCGTTTACGTTCCTCCGGCACAGCCGCCTCGATTAGCCCCGCCGACACGACCACCCGGGACAGAATTTACGATATCAGGGCAAACCCGAAAAAACTCCGGCGTTGAGGGACCCGGGGAATACAAGATGAAAGACATCGATTTAATCAAAGCAGAGGGAGAAATATGAAACAAATCAGTTTAACGAAAATATTAGCAGCAAGCTTGCTTTGCGCGGCGTCGCTGGGTGTAGCGCTTGCGCAGACGACAACAACCACAACGAGCACGGACCCCGTAACGGGTACGACCACGACCCAGCAGACGACTACCAGCTCTGCGGGCAACATCGTTACCTACACACCCGACTCGGATTACTTCATGTTCCGAACCGCGTCCGCCGCGGCGCCGGTGCGTTATTACTACACCAAGGACACCACGGTAGTTGATCCGGAAGGTCGCGTTGTAAGTTGGTCGGCAATCCGTCCAGACATGCCGGCGACGGTTTACTATTCAACAGTCGGCGACCGGGTCGTCGTGCGCAAAGTCGTGTTGACGCAACCTGCGCAACCTGCGGCGGTGATTAAACACGAGGAAACGACTACAACGACCACGACAAGACCGTAGCGACAGATTTGTTTTCCAAGTAGAAACTGCAAGCGCCCGCGAAAATCTCGCGGGCGCTTTTCTTTGCACGACGGTGGAACGCGACCTCCGGGCGCGTTGAGGGAGCGACGAGACCACTTGCATTTAATCCTTGCGCCTTCGGCGGTGCGCATTGCCTTCGGAGAAGTCGATCCACCTTGCATCGATCGCGTCCTGTTTCCACTTGGCCGCTCCTGACGTAATTTGCGGCGCTGTGACTGCATCGAAAAAAGAGAAACCCGATCTGCAGAAGAAAGTGCACGAAGTGCCGCACAGGCCGGGTGTGTACTTGATGCGGGACCGGTTCAACCGCGTCATTTATGTGGGCAAGGCGCGCGACCTTCGCAAACGCGTCAGCTCGTATTTCCTGCCGTCAAAATTGGCGCAGGCAGATTTGAAAACGCGCGCCATGCTGGATGCAACATGGGATTTTGAAACGCACACCGTCCGCAGCGAGGCCGAATCAGTTTTGCTCGAAGGCAAACTGATCAAGGAATATCGGCCGCGGTACAACGTTTCATTCCGCGATGATAAGCGCTTTCTCGTGGTCAGGGTCGATCTTTGGGAGGAATGGCCGCGCTTTCGGCTCGCTCGATTCAAGAAGGAAGATGGCAGCCGCTATTTCGGCCCGTATGCGCATGCCGGTGCGCTGCGGCAGACACTGAACTTCATGCGCAAGAAATTCGGCGTGCTCACGTTTGGCCGCAGTGCGCCAACGGAGCGCGAATTAAAATCTTCAACGTATCAGGTGCCGGTGCGCTTGAGCGAGATCAGCGCAGAGCAATATCGCGAGCGCGTCGCGCAGGCGTGTGAGTTTTTGGAAGGCAAATCGCGAGAGATGATCGCCACGCTCGAAGAACAAATGCACAAGGCGGCGGAGAAAATGGATTTCGAGAAGGCAGCCGAATTGCGCGATATGATCGACGATTTGCGCGATACCACAAAGCCAACACGGCGGTTCACGCGCGGGAGTTTGCCAAGCGCAATCGATCCAATGGCGGACGTGCACGTGTTGGCTGACGTGCTGCGATTGCCCCGCGCGCCCCGCGTCATGGAATGTTTCGATATTTCGAATATTTCGGCCACGCACGTGGTCGCCTCGATGGTGTGTTTCCGCGACGGCGTACCGGACAAAGACAATTACCGGCGTTATCGAGTGCGCACAGTTGAAGGACAGGACGATTTTGCGAGTATGGCCGAAGTGGTTCGGCGCAGGTATTCGCGTGTCCTGCTGGAGGCCCGAAAGGCGAACCCTGAGCCAGCAGACTTTTCGCAGGAGAATGCTTTTGATGCAGTCACGCGTTGTAGGGCGACTGCTCCGGTTGCCGACTCCGCGGCGGGGAAGCGCAGCGATTGCCCTACAAGAGCCGAGAATGACGAACGTTTTGTCGCAGTCCGATTGCCTGACCTAGTCATTGTCGACGGCGGAAAAGGGCAGCTCTCGGCCGCGTGCCGTGAATTGCAACGACTGGGCTTGCACGATCTTCCGATTATCGGCCTGGCGAAAGAACACGAGGAGATTTATCGGCCAGGCCGCGCGTTGCCGTTGCGGCTACCGATGGATTCCCCTGGCCTGCGGTTGCTTCAGCGCATCCGCGACGAAGCACATCGATTTGCCAACGCCTATCACCAACTGCTCATGAAGAAACGCGTTGAGGAAAGCATTCTCGATGATTGCCCGGGAGTGAGCCAGAACCGGAAGAATTTGTTGCTGCGGCGGTTCGGCTCAGTGAATCGTCTCCGCAAAGCGAGCGTTGAGCAGATCGCGGCGACCGAAGGCATCGGCCGAAAACTAGCTGAAGAAGTGCATCGATTTCTGCAGCAGCATTGATTTGTCTGCAGATTGCGCAGATTTACGCAGACTTTTATTCAAATGAAACCGATTTGGGCACCTGCAACCAATCAATGGATATCATTGCTTCTTGCATTATCGGCAGTTGCGGATGCGCAGACGCTCATGCCGATTCCTGCCTCTAGTGCAACCGCTTCGCCGGAAGAGGAGACAATTGTCCCCACGTTCGAGACACAAAAGCTGGCGCGCACTTTTATTCTCGACGTGCCGGCGCCACGCGGCCAGATCACGGACCGCAATGGCGCGCCGCTCGCGCAAAACCGGCTCAGTTACAATCTGGTTATCACTTTCCCAACCCCGCTGAATTTCTCCGATGCGCAGGCGCTCAGCTACACGAGAGAAAAGATAGATCAGGCCGGGAAATTAATCGGACGCAGGTTCCGGATTTCTGACGAGTCGATCCTTCGGCATTACCGCAACCGGGGAATCCTGCCCTTTGAGATCGCGCCAAACCTCGCGCCGCAGGAGTATGAAGGAATCAAAGACAACCTGCCGCCCGGCATGATGGTGCGGCCTGTTTACGTCCGCATTTATCCAAACGGAAAAGTTGCGGGTCAGATTGTTGGTTACACCGGAAAAACGGGCCGAAATCCGGACGGCATTGTGGATAACCACGAAACAATTTGGCCTGAAACTGAGGGACGCGAGGGACTCGAGCAGACCTTTAATGAAATGCTCACTGGCAAGCACGGCGAATACAAACTCACATTCGACAAGGACGGCCGGAAGACATCCGAGAAACTCATTACCCCGCCTGAACCCGGATACAACGTAGTCACGACTCTTGATTTGCACCTTCAGGAACTGGCGGAGAAAGCGCTGGCAGCAAAAGCAAAACGCGGAGCCATGGTAATTGTCGATCCGAACAACGGCGATATTCTCGCGCTGGCGTCGTGGCCGACATACGACCCGAACCTGTTTGTTCCCTCCATCTCCGCCGATCAACTCAAAGCTTTGCAGTCCGACCCGGACATTCCACTTTTGCCGCGGGCGTATCGTTCATCGTATCCCCCGGGATCGACATTCAAAGTAGCCGTTGGGATTGCGGCGCTGGAGAGCCATGCCGTTTATGCGGCGGACCAATACCAGTGCGTGCCGGCGATTCAGATCGGCAACGTCACGTTTCACAACTGGAAAAAAGGCGATCGCGGTGAGCTAAATTTCGTCCAGGCGCTCACCGAATCGTGTGACACCTGGTTTTACCAAGCCGGGATCAAGACCGGGTCGGAACCGATCATTGACTGGGCATTAAAGCTGGGCTTCGGCGCAAAATGCGGCATTCCGTTGCGCGGCGAAGCAGAAGGCCGCATTCCGAACGACGAATACATGAAGGCCACGCACGGCCGCAAAATTCTTAATGGCGACATTGCGAACATGTCGATCGGCCAGGGCGACATTCAGGTCACTCCGTTGCAAATGGCGCAGGCCATGGGCGTCGTCGCTAACAGCGGAACGTTTTATCAAACACGACTGGTCCAGCAGGTGCAGACGTTCGATAACCAAATCGTGACCGCATATCAGGTGCGTGCGAAAAGAACCCTCGACCTCTCGCCAGAGACGCTCGAGCAATTGCGGACCGGGATGATTAATGTTGTGAATGGCGCAGGGGGCACTGCGCATCAGGCCAGCCTCGATAATGTCGAAGTCGCCGGCAAAACCGGCACTGCGCAATGGGGACCAAAACACAAAGAGCGCACCGCGGCCTGGTTCGCCGGGTTTCTGCCTGCCGACGAACCGCGATACGCGTTCGCGGCTGTTTACGAGGGCGACGTCGGCAGCAAAGTGCATGGAGGCTCCGCCGCCGCGCCGATGATTGCCGATGTGTTCAAGGATGTTTACAAGGGTCAAATGGTCGCTGGCCGGTCGCAGCAACGCGCCCGCCAACAACCCGAAATCCGCCGCGCCGAACCGGTCGAGGAAGAAGACGCGTCAGATTAGCTGTAGCGGCGCTCTCCAGAGCGCCGACGTGTAGCCGCCGCCCTGTGGGCGGCGCAATTCAGTTGCCTTGGCGCACCCGAGACAGCGCTTCGCACAGCGAAGCGGCTACAGTTACGCGGCCGCGGTTTCCTGCCGCAGCTCCATTGAAACTCGCTCGCTTCCCATCTCGCTCGCCGCTACCCATCGCGGCTTTACCTTCTATGTCGCTGCTTCCACCAGTTCCATTGTTCCCTTGAACTTCGGAGGTTCTTCTTCGATACCGAAGTTCTCGGAATAGAGTTCCTCAATCTTCGCCATGTCATCCGGCGTCAGCGGCGAAGTGTCAGGAGCCTTGGCGAATTCGACGAGTTGTTCTTCGTTGTAAATGTTCGGAAGCGTCGAAGCAACGCGCTCGTCGGCGAGCAACCATTGTAACGCCGCTTGCCCAAGCGTGCGTTCCGAATTTTCGAGAAAGCGTAGTTGCTCGACTTTCTTGATCCCGTTCAGGAGCCAACTACGTGGTCTATGGCTGCGATGATCTGTAGGCGGAAATTTGGTCTCAGCCGTGTACTTGCCTTCCAGCATTCCGGACGAATGCGTAACGCGAATGAGAAACATCGTGTCTTTGGCAGTCTCGCTCGCTGTCTCGTGAAAAGTGCGTCCGGGATGTTGCTCCAGCATGTTGTAAATGTGCTGCACACTGGTGACGTCGCGCTCGCGAATGCAATTCACGCCCTCATAAAGCCAGCCGATCGCCGGCCCGAGCGCGATGCCGTAGTACCGAACTTTGCCGGCGGCTTTCAATTGCCCGAGCGTCGTCCAGAGCGCGTCAGAATGAACCTGCTCCATCCGGATGTTGTGCAGTTGGAGCAGATCGATCCGATCTGTCTTCAACCGCTTCAGCGCAGCGTCCGTCGCGCGCATGACCGCTTCCGGCGAAAAATCCTGGGGAATCTCGCGCTGTCCGCGTCCGCGCGCTTCCCCGAAATGCACAAAATCGTAGCCGACTTTGGTCGCGATCACGATTTGATCCCGCTGATTCGGGAACGCCTTCGCGATCAATTCTTCGCTCAACCCGTTTCCATAAGTGTCAGCCGCATCGAACAGCGTGACTCCGAGGTCGAATGCCTTGCGCATGAGCGCGGTCGCTTCGCCCTCCGTAAAATTTCCCCACCAACCTGTGGAAATCGTCCACAGCCCAAACCCGACCTCGCTCACCGTCAGGTCTGTATTTTTATAAGTCCGGAAACGCATGAAACGTATTTAATCACAGAGAATGCAGAGGTCACGGAGGAAAAGAGATCTCGACAATCCCGTCAAAGGCCGTTGCCTCCGGCCAGGACGTATAACATGAACTCCAATGACTCAGCATCGATCTGAAAACCGCCAGTCATTGTTCGCCAGGAAGGCTATGCACGTAATCGGTAATGTTCGTCGGAAGTACGAGCACGAATACTTCCGTGCCGTAATAGTCGTCACGTATGGCCGAAATGATCTCGGAAATCACAAGCGCGGCGGTAGCGACCAACCATCCCAATGATTGCGCTGGTGGTCGATCCGCGAGCGCCGCATCGACCGTCAAGGTGCAGATGTCCAGCTAAAGATGTCGAGATTGCCGAAAGTAGATGGGCAATCTTGCTGCGTAGGAGGCGGCGCCGGATCACCGCCGCGTAGGTACATCCGCCATGCATCTGCAGCGGGGCAGTCGGGGGCGTTGCGCGCATCAGTCCAGACCGCAGCGCCGTATGTGCTTGTCGCGATAGCATAGATGTAATCGCCCAGAAACTCAGAGGTGTTAAAGGGGTCGTATATCGAACCGCGTGGATCGCCTAGCGGGCTGCGGTGCAATTCCGTCCAGCCCGTCGGTGCGCCATCTACGTCAATATTCGCATGCAGTACCGCAAGAAGCGCGGCTCGCCTCGCGATGCTCGATCGCTAACTAGCTCAAAGCGAAAAGGCGTCCGCTACCAGGCGGGCTTGCTCACGTTTATGGCGAGCGAGTGCGCCGACGGCGGGGCTCGCGCTGGCCTCGCGTCCGGCATAGGCGATTTCAGTGCAGAACAGCGCGCGCAACCGCGGCTCGATGAAAGTCCATGCGCCCATGTTTTCTGGCTCTTCCTGACACCAGACGAACTTCGCGTTTTTTGGGAATGGCTTAAGCATCTCGCGCAGCTTTTTTTCCGCCAGCGGATAAAGCTGCTCGATCCGGATGAGCACGGCATCGTCAATCTTGCGATCGCTTCGGTACTTGAGC
>JBKOYE010000205.1:0-8289 GCA_046725275.1 Verrucomicrobiota bacterium | reverse complement strand
CGGGAAGGGTGCGGATAACCGAAAGATCAGCGGCGTTGCGGATTTGAATACGGTAGTCGGCATAGAACTCGCCGGTCGCGAGAAGGGTGCCATCGGGAGAATAATCGATTGTGGCGTTGATCGGCGCGGTGCGGGTAATATCGAGCAGGCTGAACTGCGATATGGAATAATCGGCCAAACCGGGAGCGACGGACCCGCAGCCGCCTTTGGGATAACAATAGACGGCGCCATTTGCAGTAGCGATCATTTGGCCATCGGGCGAAAAGGTAATTTCGTTCGTGGCCCCGAGCGATTGGTCTCTTGGAGTTTGCGCGAGCAAGGCGCCAGTGCGCGCCGCCCACAGCTTGTTTTCTGCATAGAAAAGCTGGGCGCCGCTTTGCACGATGTAGGCGCCGCCGGAGGCGAGCTGTTGGCCATCTGGGGAAAAATCGACCGAGAAAGCGCCGCCTTCGTGCGCGGTGTTGTCCCAGATGATTCGCAGCGGCCGGGCTGCGGTCAAGACCGCCGGACTGCTCAGACTCAGGAGTGCGACTGCTAAGAAGCCGAAAGTGAGATTTATGGTTTTGTGATTGTTCATATTTTTTGTTCGCGTGGTTATATCGCGCTTGGAGCACGATCGGATTGCTTTATTCACTTCAGTAGAAATCAGCGGGCGGCGATTCCTTGGTCGCTTAGGGGTTGACGGTCGTCAACGGGGTGAGTGCGCTATACCAAAGATGTTGTTGTCAGCGCGCAGGGCGGTGAGCCTTGCGACTGAAGCGGGTCGCCCAGTTGCTCCCGTTCCCGCCCCTGGGTCGGTGCCTCCTGCAGGAAAGTGAAGCTGCCATCGGAAGCGCGGTTGAAGACCAGGACACTGTTCTCGGGTTTGTTGCTCAAGACATAGACGTGACCGGTCTGCGTTGGCGCGGTGGCAGCTCCTGCAGTGCACACTGCGGAGAAAACCGCAGCGCCAATCACTAAAAGTAAGAATTTTGTTTTCATCGCTTATTAGAGAGAGCACCGCCAGCGGCTATTCCACTGAATGCCAGAATTCTTATAAAGAAGTGCTGGATTGAATTCAGGAAAACAAGCGGTGACGCCTGGCTTGCTTGGGGAGCGAGGGATTCTCCTATGCGTTAGCTAGGGAAAATTCCGAGGACAAGATAGGAATCGAACCTGACGGTTAGACACGGGAATAACTCGAGGGTCAGGGCATTCTAGCTCGAACTACCACCGCGCGTCTTAACGCGTTTCTAGCTGCAAGATTAGTCTTACAAGAGATCTACGACTCAGGCATGCGGCAGGTAAACCCGCGCTGCGGCGGGTGCATCATGCACAGCAATCATACAAGCATAATGCTGATCGGCCCAAGTGGCGGTCGTCCAGTCTCCTTGGCTCGCGAGCATCGGCCGGTTTCCAGGCTTGAGTTCCGGCAGCGCGGCGCGGTCAACCATCAGCAAGTGCGCTACAGTTTGTCCATGGCAAAAGCAGATGAGGGTGACCGGATAGCCACGGAAGGAAAGAATCCGGCAACCCATTGTCTCAACCGCAGCAATGCCTGACGGAATCTCGGCCAGCGGAGCTTTGCGTTCTGCAATCCATTGCTTAATCGGTCCCATTTCGAGGCTTTCCATTTCGAGCGGAGGCTGAAGCTTTACAAAGCTCATCATCTCCTCCTCGTAGTCGCTGACAGACCCGGAGCGTTGACCCGAGCCGCGCCAGACGCTGAGAAGCTGTGCGAGAAGAAACAACGCTGCTGCCGCGGCCGCCAAAGCCGCGACCCAGCGCGATTTCGTAGCGGCCCGAGGTGTCATGTTCGCTAGGATCCGCGTTTTTAGACCAAATGGCACAGGAACCGAATTAAAGTGGGCTGCGACGGCGCGATCGAACTCTCGCTCTTCGGCAAACCACCGCGCCAGGTCGGCGTCCCGTTCTGTTTTCTGCAAGGCTTCCGCAAAATGGGAGTCGAACCGGTCCTGATCGCTCGGGCGATACGCTGCCAAGATTTTTTTTGCTTCCTCTTTCGTCATGCGATTTCTCGCTTTGTAACGTTTTGGTGGGCACCATCCGCGAGCTGCTCACGCAATCGAGCCTTACCCCGCGAAATCCGGGACATCACTGTGCCCAACGGAAGGTCGAGGGTCTCGGCGATTTCCTTGTAGGAATGTTCTTGCAAATAGAAAAGCGACAAGGGCGCGCGGTAGATTTCCTCCAATTCAAGCAGGGCGTGAACAACCGCGTCGCCGTCAAGGTGGTTGGCGGCTACAGGCAGGCTTTGCGCATCGGGCCGTTGGCATTCGCTACTGGACTCCCGGCTGCGTTTCCGCTCACCGTGCAGAAATTCGCGATAGAGCGAAGTGAACAACCAAGTCTTGACCTTGGATTCTTCGCGCAACTGATGACCTTTCGACGCCCAAAGCAGAAAAGTCTGCTGTGTCAGGTCGGCGGCCTCAAACGGGTCGCGGCTTAGTGATAAGGCGAAGCGATAAAGCGGCATGTAAAAAACCTCGACCAATTGTTCGAAATCCAGAGCCGCCACACTTGTAATTCGAAACTCAGAGTAGCCACACTTGTATCATAATTGTGTCACACCCTTACGAAAAAATTGTGCGAAATCGAACGAATCCTCGTCGAGAGTATGAGCCCGAAAGGGCCAGGTTATTCCTAGTCCACGACCAACCCTGTGGCAGGAGGCTGATTCAAAGGAAGAGCAGATCGCCACAGCCAGCGCGTGGCGCCCTATGACGCGCCCGTAGGACCAACGTACTGATCGGTTTACTGACCTCGAATCGATAACACCGCCTTACAGGGCACATTAGCACCGCCGTGCGATAAGCGAACCTCTAGTCTCGCACAATGACCCTAAAATCAGGCCGCCGCGTCGGGGCTGGAAAGCTTTGAAGCTCCCCGCGCGTCAAGCCTGTGTTTCCAAAAAAAGATCACGCAATCGACTATGCTTAGAACCGCGCAATGCTTTCGCTCAGGTGAGATTCGTGTTTTGGATTCGGCCGGCAAGCTTGAGTGCACCGATTCGTGTTCAGCGAGACCGATCGAAAGCTATAATTGCATGGCGATGACTCGATTCACTCATTTGTGACGACCGCGCGCGGCGCAGGTTTGCTTTGTTCAAGCTAGTCGCTCACTTGTTGGAGGCTCGCAGGGAGAGCTTCAATTGCCTTCTGCCGCTCGGCAATCTTGGGCTCAAAGTCTTCCGAGCCTTCTTCAAGCCTTGAACTAATAGCTATCCTGAAGTCGAATTTCCTTCGTCGCCATTGTACTTCGGCGTTGCATGGGAAAGTTTATGGCGTCAGGCTTAGCGCCGCAACGATGGGACGGATCATAATTCATGCGGGATTTGCAAAGTGCGGAAGCGCGAGCATTCGGACGGCGCTTTTCCAGAATTTCAGGAATCTCCAGAAACGTGACATTTTTGTTTTCGACAAAGACTTGAGGATTGCGCGAACGGCTGCCGATCTGGTCGGTACACCGATATGGTGTCTTGAGCAGGCCAAAAAAAAATCGGAGAAACTCGCACAAAGACTCGCCGCAGAAACTGCGCCGCTGTCAAAGCGAAAGGGAGATTACGTTGCGATTCTGAGCGCCGAAAATCTCGCGAACCCGGGAATGGCCCATCTGTTCTCAGGACTCGACAGTCACTTTGATGTCGATCTCGTGTTTTATCTCCGGCCGCAACTTCAGTGGATACCGTCTGCATGGAAGCAATGGGGCTTGAAGACCGGTGTGCCGCTCAGCGATTTTGTTTGCCAGTGCGTCGATGCTCGCAGACCAATGTTCAGGCAGGGTATCGAAAGTTGGAAAAACACACTCCCTGCTGCAAATCTCCATGTGCGATTCTTCATTCCGGAACTACTGGCCGGCAGGAATCCTGCTCAGGACTTTTTCAACCTGCTCGGGCTGTCAGAGAAAGAGTATGCGTTTGAAAGTGAAGCTCGAAATCCGAGCCTCGATGCCTCGGTTCTCCACGTACTGTCCAAAAATCCGCATCTTTTCTCTGACGTTCACGACAACAAGTTAACGCTCGCGTTGACGCGCGCGCTTTCGAAAAAGTTCCGATCAACAAACATTGAAATGCTGTCGTCGGAACAAGAAGCCCGGATCGAAGAATGTTTTCGAGAGGAAAATCGCTGGCTACTGAACACGTATTGCAGTGGCACGGACGTCGGTCGGATCTACCACACGCATTTCATGCCGCGCAAGGCAGATGGCAGATATTCCAATATGACGGATCTTGAGCTGATATACCGCTGTCTCGGAATCATCCTGGAATCGATCGCGTTCAGCGCAGACCCGGTCGATCGGGGCAAAAAGAAAACTTAGCCGCCCGATTCCGCTGCAGCCGAAGACGAGTAGCGACAAGAGGCAATTGCACCCAGCAGGACGATCAATCCGCAAGCGACGGCCAAACTGCCTCCCCACACGAGCCAAGACGGCCGATAGATCAGCGTCAGCCGTCCATGCACACCCGCTGGAACTTCCACGATTGGAAATAGTCCGCGATACGACCTGACAGTAAGTTCTTGTTTGCCCAGGCGCGCCTGATATCCGCCGAAATACGGCCGCGAAAAAGTCAGGAGCGCGGGTCGACCACCACTCGGGACATCAATTGTTGCTTCCGCGAAATTTCGGGAGTCATTGATCCGCGAGATCGTCGCAGGCACAAATTGTTCGTTAGGCCGCGAATTGATTGAAGTCACCGAACGCACGCGCGTAAATGGCGCGCCGCGCCGATGAAAGACGTTTCCTTCATCAGTTGAAACCACGAGTTCCCATTCGGAACTCGGCTGCGGTGAGATATTCACTTCTCGCGCGACGACAATTCCGTCCACTCCCATCAATTCCAGTTCGCCCTCGCTTCCGGCTTGGTGATTCAACAAATAGCTTCCAACGTCAGGATTAATTTCACCGTGAATGCTGGTTGCGAATTCGCGAGCGACGCCTGCGGCTCGTATCGGGCTGTAGCCATTGATGAATCGCAAGCCGGCCCACATTGACGTGCTCCCTGGACGCAGAGTTTGACCGACCGGCTGCGGCTTGTTTGTCACAGCATAGGCAAGCTCTGCCCACGGATATACGCTGAGATAAAGGCGCTGAGGATCCAGCGGCTCAGGCTTAAGCAGTTCTTCAGTAAAATTGTATCTTGGAACTCCGCAGTTTGTCGGCATGCAAAGATATGTTGCCAGGAACGCGCAAAATGTGATTGCAACGGGCGCCCACGGTCGAAATTTGGAACGGCGTCCTAGCAATTCCCACGAAAACCAAACGGCGGCCAATCCAAGAAGAATTGAGGCAAGCGGAAGAGTGTAGGAACCAGCTGTCTGGAAGATAAACGCTGCGATCCCCGTCAAAACGACAAGGGCAAGCGCAGTGATAGCTGCAATCATTGACGGCAACACCGTGTGCAGTGCCTCCGCCGCGCAAATCGCGAGGATGAGATGAAGGAATGGCAGCCAGCGAAAACTCCACCGAAACAGGCCGGCAGTGGGAGTCATGCAGAGCAGGAGTACGACTAAAAGCAATATGAGCTCCCATTTCATGCGCCTAACGAGCAGTCGATCGCGCCATACTACGCCGGCAATAAGTGCAGCCGGAGCGACTAAGCCACAAGCCAGCTCGGTTGCGGTGTGTGGAAGATTGCGTGACGAGAAATCGGTCCAGGCTACTGTCCATGACGGTACAATCAAACCCGGCAGCGCCGCAGGCGGAACGCGCCATTGCCAATGTGCTGCGGATGACTGCAACTCGCGCGCGGAACCCTGAACGAGATCGAGGAGCGCCAGCCATGCGGGCGCGGAAAGACCGAAGCCGAGCGCCACACCCAAAAGCAGCGGCAGAATCAAGAAAATATTGCGCGTTTGGACCAGTGACTTAATCGACAACCACAGGATCAGGAGCAGCAGCATCAATACCGTGTAGGGAAACCCGCCCGTGACGAGCAAATAAACGAACGGTGCGGGCCAAATAAACCGCCATTTCGTTCGGCGCACATCGAGAGCCCGTTCCGCTCCCCACCACGCCCAGGGCAGCCAAATGAACGCGCCGAGTGCACCGAACCAATCGGATGCGCCCCAGCAGATGATCCAACCATTTAACGAAGCGACCAGCGCGACAAAGATGGACAACGCGATCGAAAACCCGCGATCGCGTGCGAGCAAGTATGCCCCAACCGCCAAAGCGAAAAGGTGCGCGATCGAGAGTGCAGCGGCCTGTTGTGGAAACGTCAGCGGAAATTTCCAAATCAGAATGACGGCCGCATTCACAAAAACCGAAAACGTCCCGTACTGAAATTCGCCGGCAAGATTGCCGCAGACCCATGAATACGGACTCAGGATCGGCCAATGCCCTTCCGACCAACTGCGCGCCATGTCGGCGAATACAGGCAGCACTGACAGTTCATAATCGTCGTTCCAAAAAGTCAGCGGATTATGCCAGAGAAGAATGGAACAGAAGCCGGCGACGAGTAATCCGGCTGAAACCGCGCCACTAAGATTTCGCCACAGATCAACACGGATTTTCACGGATCAGGAAAATCAATCCGTGTTTCATCTGTGTTCATCCGTGGCGAGCAAAAATTTCACAAAACAACCGGCTTACCCTCGGTCATGACGAGAATCTTTTCCTCGATGCCGTGTGCGCGGGCAGCTACAAGCAATCGTTGCGGCGGTTCGTGGAGTGGCTCGAAACCGAGGGGGAACGTCCCGTAATGCATGGGAATCAAAGTCTTCGCGCGCAGTTCCAGAAAAGCTTTTACGGCTTCTTCAGGATTCATGTGAACTTCGCGGCCGGTGGGCGCGTCATATGCGCCGATCGGAAGCAACGCCAGATCGACATTGAAACGGTCGCCGATTTCTTTGAATCCGGGGAAATACGCAGTATCGCCACAATGGAAAATTGTGCGGCCGTTCGACGCGATTACGAATCCGCCGAAATCGCGATGCAAATCCGCAAGGAACCGCGCGCCCCAGTGATGACACGGCGTAAGCGAAATCTTGAGCGGACCAAGTTCGACGGTCTGCCAGTAATCGAGTTCGTGCACGATGTGAAACCCGAGATCGTGCACTAGGTTTCCCACGCCCGTTGGGACCACGATCGGTTGGTCTGCAGCAACGCGCCGCAGCGTGCGTCGGTCGAGGTGATCGAAATGCGCATGCGTTACCAAGACAAAATCAATCGAAGGCAAATGGTGAATTTCGAACCCCGGTCGCTTCAAACGCTTGATGACCTTAAGCCATTTGGACCAGATCGGGTCGATCAAGATGTTGACCTCGTGCGTTTGGATGAGAAATGAGGCGTGACCAATCCAGGTAATGCAGATCTCGCCCTGGCGGATCTTCGGAAATTGCGGCGGCGCCTCTCCGCCGGCCCGCTTCACAAAAAGCGACGGAATCAAAACACTGGTCAGAAAATTGCGCTTGTGCCAGTCGGGCCGTGGACGCAGCCGGACGCGGGTGGAATGTCGCACCCGTGGACCAGAGTCGTCGTTACGCGATGATTGGCGAACGATATTTCGCCGGCTCTTTTTTGGAAAACGAATTGGCACAGTCCTTAGAAGGATATTGGACAGTTACAAAGTGAAAAGCGTTAAAAACGTTGACAAAGCTGAGACACCGCGATGCTTTCAGTGTTTCAGGTTGTAACCTGCTAATGGTTTTAACCTTGTAACTTTATCCATCCCGCGTTCAGTTACGCTCTTCACATGCGGAGCTGGAAACTTTTCGTCACACTTTTCCTGATTTGTTCGGCCCCGATCGCCTCTGAATCGCGATTGCCCTTCAGCACTGTCTTCAAGGGACAGGACCAATTCAACCGACTAGTCGCAAAGGCGAAAGCGGAGAATTGGAAAGCATTGCCGATGGGCGATCGGACTGCGGCAGTCGGCAAAGCGCTGGTCGGTACGCGCTACAAGCATTTCACGCTCGAGATCGACAATCGAGTTGAGTCTCCTTCGGTAAATTTCAACGGAATGGATTGCTGGACGTTTTTCGAAACGGCACTTGGTTTCGCGCGAATGCTGAACGAACCGGAGTCAAACTGGAGTCCGGAGCGCTTGTTATACTACATCGAAATGGACCGATACCGCGGCGGCCAATGTACGGGCGATTATCTCTCGCGGCTGCATTACCTGGAAGACTGGCTTTACGATAACGATCGCCGCGGTTTGGTGGAAGATCTGACGCGGCAGCTTGGTGGGCGCAGCGTTCCCCATTCCGCCCGCGAGATGAGCGTCGGCTGGCGCCATTATCGTTATCTTGCTTCCAACCGCTCGTTGCTCGGGCCGCTTGCGCGCATGGA
>JBKOYE010000145.1:0-9827 GCA_046725275.1 Verrucomicrobiota bacterium | reverse complement strand
GATGAGTATTTATGCATACTAAAGACTTCGCACCGGAGAATTCTTTTAGTCGTGCTTGTAACTTTTCATGTGTGCAGAATTCTGATCGAGTCTCGCCGTGGGAACTGCACAGGCGATTGAGGTCAATGGCCTGCCTGTGGTTTAGTTACGCGCCGTTGCCAACGTCGTGACAAAACCGGGAACTCATCCTGGTTCAATTGCCGGTGGAAATGATGACGCAAATTTGTTACAGTTCTTTTCGGTGAGCGAACGACCGGAGACTGCTGCACAAACAACCGCGCCAAACGGCGAACGAGCCGATTTGCGTCCCGAAAGCATCCAGGACGCGGTGATCCGGCTCGCGGGTAATTCGCAGGATGGAATTCAAACCGCAGGCGCGTTCCTCGCCCGGCTGGCTGGCCGCAGCGAGCACGACGTCATGACCTACATGACGATCCCGGCTACGATCTCCGGTGGTCCGTCAATTTTCCAGGTGCGAATCGGTTCCGGCGAAGTGTTGTCGGCAGGTGACGAAGCCGATTTTCTCGTCGCATTTTATCAGCACAGCTATCAGGACCACATTCATTTTCTGCGCGAAGGCGGCGTCCTGCTTTACGATTCCGATAACGTCGAGCCGAACCTGGACGACAAACGTTTCGTTTATGTCGGCGTGCCAATCACCGGTCTGACGGTCGAAGCGCTCGGCGGCACGGCCAAGGACAAGGGCAAAAACATTTTCGTGCTCGGTCTGATCTCGAAGATTTTCAATCTCGATTCCGATAAGTTGAAAAGACTGATCACTGAAAAATTTGGCGGGAAAAACGAAAGCGTCGTGAACACGGCATTAATGGCGTTTCAGGCTGGCTATGCCTATCCGGTCGGCAACGTCCTGACCAAACATTATCGATTCGAGCACATCCCAAGAGCGAGCGGACGCGCGCAGATCACGATGGATGGAAACCAGGCATTGGCCTACGGCCTCATCGCCGCAGGCGTACGCTATGGCGCCGGTTATCCGATCACGCCGTGGTCGTCGGTGATGGAAGTTCTGCGACGTGAGCTGCCCAAGTATGGTGGCATCTTTGTCCAGGCCGAGGACGAACTGGCCTCCGTGTCGATCGCGCTCGGCTGTTCGTATTCAGGATATCTCGCAGTGACCGGCAGCGCAGGGCCCGGCATTTCATTGAAAGCGGAAGCAATTGGTTGGGCGTCGATGGCCGAGATCCCGCTGATCGTTTGCAACATTCAACGCGGCGGCCCGAGCACAGGGTTGCCCACCAATGTTGAACAAAGTGATCTGCACCAGGCGATCTTCGGGAGCCACGGCGACAGCCCACGCGTGGTGCTTGCGCCAGCGAGCGTGGAAGATTGTTTTTACATCGCGCTCGAAGCGGCGCGCATCGCGCGCAAATACAGCACGCCCGTATTCATTTTGAGCGACACGTCGCTGGCTACCCGAATCGAAGCGTTTGATGAACCCGATTTGCCCAAGCTGATGCAAAATCCAAAACCCGATCTGACGCCGCGACAGACGCACAAGCCGTATCCCATCGATCAAATCACCCAGCACGTCCCGCCGGGCACGCGTATTCTGGATGGAAAATATCCGCTTCTGGCCGGCCTCGAGCACGACGAGATGGGGCATCCCACCGGCAGCCCAAAGCTGCACATGGCCATGACGGCCAAGCGTCGCAACAAATTGCGCAAACTCGCTGAAGAAATTCCGGTGCAGCAAGTTTACGGCGATCAGGAAGGCGACACACTGCTTGTCGGCTGGGGATCAACCTACGGTCCTATCCACGATGCGGTGAAAATGGCGCGAGAACAGGGCGAAAAAATCGGCGCGCTCCACCTGCGCCACATCCATCCGTTACCGAATGGACTTGAAAAAATTTGGCCGAAATTCAGGCGCATTGTTACCGTCGAGATGAACGACCAGGGCCTTTATGGTTTCGGCCAGCTCGCTACCATTTTGCGCGCCCGCTACTGCGAACCGAAAATCGAGAGCGTCACCAAAACCGACGGTCTTACGTTCCGGGTAAAAGAAATTTTGGACGGCGTGTTCAAGGGCCGCCCGTTTGCCAGGAACATTCCCCGCGACGGCGCTGCAACCGTGCACACCGATACCGGCGCGGAAAACGTGAAGTCATTGAGAGAAGTCGTTCCGCAAGGCGTCGGCTGAGCCGACGCCATGTTTGATGGATGAGGTTTGATGTTTGATTTAATGAATAAGGAAAGCAGGAAAATAGGAATGAGAGAGCTGAACGTGGAAAGCATGAGCCCGAGAATTGTTTTGCTTCGTATTTTCCTGAGTTCCCGCGTTCCTGATTAGTTTTTTTCTGATTAAAATTTTATGAATGAAACAACAACGAGAAATGGCGACGGCGGCACTGCCATAGCAGAAGCGCCGAGGGAAAAACTAACCAAAAAGGCGCTAACCGCCGACCATCCGACATGGTGTCCAGGTTGTGGCGATTTCGCAGTGCTCGCATCCTTCTACAAAGTTCTCGAGAAACGCAATCTCGAGCAGGAAAAGATCGTCACACTCGCTGGAATTGGTTGTTCATCGCGATTTCCGTATTTCGTCAACGGCCACGGCGCCCACTACATCCACGGCCGCGCAGTCCCGCTCGCAAGCGGAATCAGCCTTGCCCGGCCGGATCTCCACGTGTTCCTGTTCGGCGGCGACGGCGACGGGTTCTCCATCGGCGGCAACCATCTCGATCACGGTGCGCGCAAGAACATCAACATGACCTATTTCATCATGGACAACTTCGTCTACGGCCTTACGAAGAAACAGACCTCTCCGACGTCGCCCATCGGATTCAAGAGCAAGACCGATCCGACCGGCGCGATCGACCAGCCGGTCAACCCGATGAAAAAACTGATCTCGGCCGGAGCGACTTTCATAGCACGCACGCATGCCGCGCAGGTACCTCACATGATCCAAATGATCGAGCGCGCCATGGATCACCAGGGTTTCAGCGTCATCGAATGCTTGAGCGAATGCGTCGAATTTTTCCCGGACGTATTCGATCCGGCCAATCCAAAGAAAGGCGGCAGCTTCGAAGTGATCCAGGAAAAGAAATGGGACAACACACCCGAGGACGAGTTGCGGCACGACGTCACCGACGAGCTCGCTGCTTACAAACTCGCCCAGCTCCCGTTCCCCGGCGTCTTCGGCGTGTTCTACGAAACTGATCGCCCAACGAAGAACGCGCTAGAGAAGAAATGGATCGAGAACACGCGGGAAAAGACCGGCGGCGCGAGTGATCTTGAGATTCTACAGAAAACCTTCGACCGAATGAAGTGACAATGCCGATGGCATTGTTTTGGTAGGGCGCGACCGCCGGGCGCGGCGTCCCAAGCGAAGGATTTCGCATCCTTCACGCAACGCACCGTCCCTTGTTCATGCTTCTGAATTCTTTTTCGCGACTTTCTTGATCCAGCTCTGGTTAACCATTAAGAAATGAAAATTATGAAACTGCGTTCATTTGTTTTGGCTGCATTCTTATTTGTTAGCCTGCCGTTGGCGTCTTCGTACGCCCAGGTAGGCATATCGGTCAATTTTGCTCCGCCGGTTCTGCCGGTATATGAGCAACCGCCCTGCCCAGTCGCAGGTTATATCTGGACGCCGGGCTACTGGGGCTGGGACAACTATTACTATGATTACTATTGGGTCCCGGGCGTCTGGGTCCCTCCGCCGAGAGTGGGTCTGCTTTGGACACCGCCCTGGTGGGGCTGGAGCAACGGCGCATACGCGTTTAACCAAGGTTATTGGGGACCAACTGTCGGTTTTTATGGCGGCATTAATTACGGTTATGGCTACACCGGAAATGGCTACTGGGGCGGACAATGGAGTGGAAACACCTTCCAATACAACACCGCTGTGACGCGTGTGAATACGAATGTTGTCCATAACACCTATATCAATAACTCGGTGAACCAACAGGTGAACGCTAACCGCGCCAGCTTTAACGGTCCCAATGGAGTGAATGCGCAGGAGAGCGCAGCACAAAAAGCCGCTGCGGCGAACGCTAAGAAAATGCCGCCAACCTCGCAGCAGCTTGCGCGTCAGCAGGCGGCAAGCAAGGATCAAAATCTCCGGGCGTCGGTGAACAAAGGCAATCCGAACACCGATGCGATCAAATCATTCAACAAGGGCGAAGGCGTGAGGCAAGGCAACGGCGGCGAACAGGGACTCGGCGCTGCGACTGGAGCGGGTGCAGCCAAAGGTGAAAACAAAATCGGGAACGCATCCGAACTTAATCGGCAGGGCGCCGGCGCGAGGCAAGGTCAAGGAGGAGAAGGACTCGGAAATGCGGCAGGAGCAGGAAAAGGTGGAAACAAACCCGGGAACGTAACTGAACGTAATGTTCAGGGAGCAGGTAACGCTGGAGAACACGGGAACAAGCTTAAGACCGGAAATCAAGGGAACAGGGGAAACATGGGCGGAAACCAAGCCAAAATGCACACCGGCAAAGGAGCCGGAGCCGAAGGTGGCGCTGCTCACGGATCACGTCCGCCGACTCAAAGGTCGGCCCAACCCAAAATGACTGCGCATGGTCCCCAGATGGGAGCGCGCAATGCGCAAATGGGAGGAAAACATCCTCAAATGGGAGGCGGGAATCGCCCCCGCCCGACGGGCCAGCAGCAGCAAGGCAAGAAAAAGCAAGGCAAACCGGAACGCTAGCCAGCGCGGCTTTACTTCGTAATTGAAACTCGCTCGCTGCCCGCGCTCGCTCGCTGCGACCCTCGCAGCTTTACCGTCTATGTCGCTCATCCCACGCGCTCCATTCTTTCCTTTTCACTTCTTACTTTCTCGTGACCGTCACGCAAAGGAAGGTCGCAGGAATGGAAGTGGTGTTCTGGCTCTTGTTCTGACTGCTGAACAACTCTTCGAGTTCTTTTTGTAGCTCAGCAGCTCGGCCGTTTTTCTCCGCAGCTTCGAACGCATTCATGGTCGGCCCATAATATTTCCTGAATTCGTCCACTAACGCTGCAGGTCTGCCGGGAAAATTAAAAGTGAACGTGTCTCTGGCGAAGCAGATGTTGTCCTTCGGGACCCCCGCCGCGGCAAAGCGCTCAATCACATTGCTCTCGACGCCCCAAGTCATTGGACTAACGAAACCTTCTGGCGGCGGCGGCGTGTAGTTTGAGCTAATCTTCAAGATCTGCGCCACGAGCGTTGGATCGTTTGGAATCCAGTTGCCCATCACGATGCGACCTCCCGGTCGCGTCACGCGCACCATTTCTTTGGCGACTTCGAACGGCTTGGGCGCAAACATCGCGCCGAAGATGCTTACGAGGAGATCAAAGGTCTTGTCGGGCACTTGCTCCAGATTCGATGCATCGCCTTCCTGGAATTTAAGATTGCTCAGGCCGTGCTCCGCCGCGCGCTTGTTCCCGACCTCGACTAGGTTCCGCGCGATATCGATGCCCAGCACGTCGGCGCCGAGCTTGGCCGCGGGCACCGCCGTGGTCCCATCGCCGCAGCCGAGATCCAGCACCTTCATTCCTTTGGTGATTCCGAGTTTCTGCACGAGCGCTTCTCCGCTTCTGCGCATGGTATCGGCAATGCGCGTGAAATCGCCTTTTTCCCAAAGTGCTTTGTTTGGATTTGCAGGATCATTCATAACGCGAGCTTATCGTTGGCCTTGCTTGGTCGCAATGTGTTCAGAAGCCGCGGGAACCCAATCGAGCAATTTCGGCTTGCTCTGCTCCTTAGCCGCCGATAAACGACACGGTATGCTTTCACAGAAATCCATGAATGCTTTGATAACCTTGGTGGTCGCTTTGGTGTGTGGATATTCGGCAAACCTGCTCGCTAAAGAGAAATCGAGGGCTGTATCTGTCGTCGTGATATGCGATGACGATGCCGCCAAAAAGATGATCCACGACTCGCTGTTGACGCACGTTCGCTCTATACCAGATCTCGAAGTTGTCGATAAAGGCGGGTACAGTTCGCTAATCATCTATGCTGAGAAGACTGTTCATGATCCCAGGAACCCAAACGGGTATGCCTTCGCGATCGCTCACACCAATAGCTATGAACTGAGACTCGCGTATAAAAACCTGCAGGGAATCGAAGACGTGAAGGTACAGGCCGTACGAACTGTCTCCGAGCGCGCTCTCCGGGACGAAATCGGACTTCTACGTCATCTCAACGTCGCGCACCTTGATGGGCTACCGAACGAAAAACTCGATGAGCTGACCAAGAGGCTCGTGTCTGACTTTCATGAGCGGCAGAAAACGAACTAAAACATCCTAATGGATTGGCTGGTGCGGAACAACTTCTTTACTTCGCTGCTTCCAGTTCGGCGCGGAAAGCCGATAGGCTGATCTCAGTCGGCATGAAGCCGGTGTCGCTGTAGGTGATGGTCACACTCCCCCCTCCTTCTTTCGAGAACGAGAGTGTGCCGGCCATGGCTGCCATCGACGCGTGCTCTTCTTTCCAACCAGCTTCGCGAAACTGTGTCCGAAAAGATTCGATGGCCGCTTTGGCTTTTCCTTTGCCGAGAGTGAACTTGATTGAGTCATTGGTCTGCTTCACGTCTTTCGCACCCGCGGGCAGTGTGACGGCGACTTTCGGCACCTTGTTCCTTTCGGCCAACTCGGCGGCTTCCTTCGCTTCCTGCGCTGCTTTCGCTTCAGCTTCGCCGCGGAGCTTGGGAGCCAGCTCTTTTATCTTGCGATCACGCTCGGCGATTTCCGCTGCGCTTTGAAAACGAACCGAAACGTAAAGCTTGCCGCTATACGCGGAGGGCATCGAAAGCGTCAGCATTTCTTTCGCAGGATTCCGAAAGATCATCGTTGGCTTGTCGTCGACTGCGACCATCTTATCCATCGTGGATTTCCAGCCCGCGGCGGCCAACGTCTTTCGATAGAACTCGGCGATCGCGTCCTGGCTCGCCGCTGTTAGGAAGGTAAGTTCGGGCGGCTCATCGACATAACGCAAATCCTCGACTTCCTGTGGCGCGGGAATGTCAGCCGAAATTAGCTGATTCGAATACTGGACCATGGTCTTTCCTCCCCGCGCGGGTGCGGACGAAACAGTCGCCGTGGCGAGAATCGCGTTCTGTTTGAAGATGGCGGAATCCCCGGCGGTGCCGTACGGCACCCAGCCCTGCGCGATGAACAGATTACGACAGGCATCCGCGGTCGCAGCGACGGCCGCCTCGGTTTCATACATCGCGGTGGAGTCGCCGACATACACTGGCTTTGCGTTCGGAGGAACCGGGAGCTTGCCGGGCTTCACGTTGCCCTGATTTAACAGCCTGATCTGCTGCGTGCCGTCCCCACTGGGAATGACCGAGACAAAAACAACGAATCCGCTACGCGAGAACATCGCGCTAGCCGATTGGTCAGTGACGGAGCTGTTCGGCAATTCTTTCCAACCTTGCCCGACCAGTGCCTTCCGGTTGAACTCGAAGGCCGTTTTAACATCGCCCGTTGCGAGATAGAAAAGGTTGGCTACCTGCGGCACCTCGAGGGCCTTCGCACCGTCCATGAGCGGGAACGCCGAGAGATCCAAGACCTTCGCCGCTTGTTCGACAGTGGCCGGCGCTTTGATCGCGTCGGCAGAAGTCGTGTCATCCGCCGCCTGGTTTTTCGCTCCACATCCAAACAGGCAACCAAGGGCGCACGTCATCAAGACTTTTTCCATCAGGGTCCGAGCGCAGAGGTAAACTACTTTGTCCATATGTCGCGATGATATTCGGCACGAAAGGCCCGCTGCGAGTGCGAATTTACTTCGTCGTTCATCCAAAAAGGCTGACCTGTAGCGGCAGCCGTGCCGGCTGCAATCTGTAGTAGCAGCTGTGCGAGCCACAACTCTTTAGCGAATGTCACCGAAATGACTCTCGCGTTTGGTCTGCCACGGGTTTAGTACATCTAGAATTCTCCGCCGTGAAACAGGAACCAATCGATACCCATTCCAAGGCTCTCAAGATCAATCTCGATCCGCGGTGGTACGGCACGTTCGCAGAGATCGGCGCCGGGCAGGAAGTGGTGCGCTGGTTTTTTCGCGTCGGCGGCGCCGCCGGCACGGTCGCCAAGAGCATGTCGGCTTACGACATGAAGGTGAGCGACGCTATTTACGGGCACGCTGATCGCTACGTTTCGCGCGGACGGCTTCAGGCGATGCTCGACCGCGAATTTGATCTCGACGTGGAGCGGCTCAGCGCGGAACGCGGCGAGAGCACTTCGTTCTTCGCGTTCGCAGACACCGTCGTGGCCCGGAGCTATCGGGGCACGCCCGAATGCCATGGCTGGATGGGAATCAAGTTTCAGAGCCGCGTCAACGATGAGCCCAGTCAAATCGTGATGCACGTCCGCATGCTCGACGAAGAAGCCTCGGCCCAACAGGAAGCACTCGGCGTCGTCGGCGTGAATCTTTGCTACGGCGCGTTTTTCCTTAGCCACGTGGCGGAGGAACTCGTTGAATCGTTACTCGACAATCTGACCACGCGGCGAATCGAGATCGACATGCTCGAGTTCAGCGGCATCGAATTTCGCAACGTCGACAACCGCATCATGGCGCTGAAGCTCGTTCAGTTGGGATTAAGCGGCGCCGCCATGTTCGGCGCGAATCGCGAAGTCCTGCAGCCGTCCGACGTGTTGCACAACAAAGCCGTGCTCGTCGAGCGCGGTAGTTTTCGTCCGGTCACCTACGTTAACCTCGACATGTTTCAGTGCGCCTTGATGAAGTTTAAGCAAGAACCCGCCGTGGCTGGCAAACCCATCCTTGGTTTGATGGAACTGACAATGCGCAATCTGCTGGCCGGAGGCACCGAGGTGGATCGTCGCGATTTCCTCGGGCGCGCGGAGGTCCTCGCCGCCTGCGACATGACCGTGCTCGTCTCCGATTATTTCGAATACCACCGGCTGGCCGCGTATCTGTCGTGGCGCACGCGCGAACGCATCGCCATCGTCCTGGGTGTGCCGAGCATTTACGAGTTGTTCGACGAAAAATATTACACGCAATTGCCGGGCGGTATTCTTGAGAACTTCGGCCGCCTGCTTAAGAACGATCTAAAGATTTACGTTTATCCCCTGCAGCGAAGTCCCACCGATGAATTACAGACGACTGCGAGTGTGAACCTGAAGTCTGATCTGCAATTGCTCTACGATTATCTTTGTCGTCGCGGCAGCTTCGTGCAGCTCGATAACTATAATCCCGAATATCTGTCGATCTTTTCACGAGACGTCCTCAAACGGATCGCTGATGGCGACGAAACCTGGGACCAGATGGTCCCGCCACAGGTTGCGGACATCATCCGCCGCCGCGGTTTTTTCGGCTACAAGAAACATTAAAGGCAGATCAGCCTGTTTTCCCTGCTGGACTGGGCCTTTCTCGTTTCCGTCGAATGAGGCGTAGGCGCCATACAAGGTTTGGGATGACCGACTCGACCATTAGCAAAGTGACGACCGGGCTAAATTCGGTCGAAATAGTGCGAAACCCCCTCAGACCAACGGGAGTTTAATACGTGAATTACGGGGAATAACCAGGATACACGGAGGACCTGTCTGACCTTGACAGAAGGGGTATCGCAAATGCGCGCTCTCAGCGCGACAGCCTGCACGGCGCATCCCAAAGTCCTAAGAAATATCGCAAAGCAGCTCGAGGAGCACAACATCATCTCCATTCACGAGCTGCAAATCGCGCGACGCATGGGGATCGTCGCGATTAGCCCCGTTGGGCGGACCGGATTTAATGACGGACTTCTTTTCCCGTACGAACTATCCACCCTTGGCTCTGCTTCGCCGCCCGTTAGTCCCGAAGCGGCGGTGGTTCCGGTCGAGCCGAAGAGACCAAAAAAACGGAAGCTGCACGCAATTGCACTGCT
>JBKOYE010000094.1:0-13708 GCA_046725275.1 Verrucomicrobiota bacterium | reverse complement strand
CGCGACGTAAAAAATGGATCAAGCGCTCGCTTTCCCTGCTCGTCGCATTACCGATTTGTTATCGTCGGGTCTGGAGGCGCGTGCTAAGTCTAAGCGTCAGGCGATGGATCAGCCAAGAAGCGACCCAGACCAGGAGTTGGTGAAACGCACACAAGCGGGTGAAGCCAGCGCGTTCGATGATCTTGTCGTCAAATATACACCGCGCCTCTATGGGCTGGTATATAACATGACCTCCAACCACGAGGACACGAACGATCTTTTACAAGACATTTTCGCCAAAGCGTACAAAGCGATCCGCGGCTTCCGCGGCAAATCCTCGTTTTATACCTGGATTCATTCCATTGCCGTGAATATGACCTTGAATTTTCTCAAAAAACGCGGTCGGCGCTTTCAATTGAGCCTGGATGATGTGGACGCGAGCATTCAAAACGACAAGGAATTCATGGAAGCCACGGCAACGAGCAGCCCCGTGCGGGAAGCGGACCTCTCTGAGCTGCAGCGAAGATTGAACGAGGCTATGATGAAATTGTCTGATGATCACAGAGCAGTGGTCACCATGTTCCATGTCCAGGGGATGCCCCACGCAGAAATCAGTAAAATCTTGCGGGTTTCGGAAGGAACGGTACGTTCGAGGCTCTTTTACGCGAACCGGCAGTTGCAAAATTACCTGGACGAATTTCGGAAAAATCCTGTCTCGTAACGGACGCTGAAAAAATGGACGAGTTCAACGATAGCGAAATCGCGAGGCTGCTTCGGTTGAAGCGGTACGAACAACCGCCGCCCGGTTACTTCGAGAATTTCCTTCACGAATTCCATCGCCACCAACGCGATGAACTGCTGCGCCAGCCGCTTTGGCGGATTTGCCTTGATCGCGCTCAGAATTTCATGTCGCAGCTGGATATGCGATCGCTGGCCTCGTACCCGACTGCTGTCGCCGCAATGCTTGTTGCCGCGGCTATCCTCTCGTTAAAGATTTATCAGCAACCCGAGACGGCTCGCGTCGCTACTCAGAGTCCGCTGACTCTAGCCATGCCAGCGGGTGCCGACCAAGAATGGAACCTTGGATCGCCCGTGGGCCCGCAGATTTTCAGGACGCAGCCGGTTCGCAGTTTTCGTGAAAGCGCCCAGACTCACCGAGCCGCCCCGCCACGCTACGTGCTCGATAGCGTCCCCGTGAGTTATGAGCCCACTTTCAGGTTCTAAGCGCAGCGCGATCGCATTCGCGCTGGTTTTCTGTTCAGGCGCAGGTTGGCTTTTTGCGCAGGAGCAATCCGCTACGACCATTAGCCACCAGGTCAGAGCCATCTTCGAGCGCGCCGCCAAAGCCGTAGTCAAGATTCACGGGGTCGATGAACACAGCGAGATTTGCGGCACCGGATTTTTTGTTGATCCCACGGGAACACTTTACACCGCGTACACCGTCGGAGGCGAAGCGGGCAATTTCACGGTTGAATTCGGCGGCAAGAGAATTCCGGCGCGCCAACTTCTGGCAGACATCCGCAGTGGGACAGCGATCCTAAAAGTAGATGAGACCACTCCGGCATTGCCGATTGGTAATTCAGACGAATTGGAAGTGGCGACTCCTATCGTATCAATCGGCTATCCATTGGATTTGCCGATGACGCCAAACTTCGGGATGATCGCGGGCTTCGATCGGAAATGTCTCGGCCGCTATTTTTCCACGGTTCATTTGCGCGTTAACGCTCCGACCCAGCGCGGCGAGGCAGGCGCTCCGCTGTTGAACATGAATGGCGAAGTGGTCGGCATTGTCGTGAGCGGCCTGGAAAATAACTCCGCCTGTTACGCCGTGCCCATCGAGGCGGCGGAAAAAATTCGCAACGATTTTGTTCGTTTCGGCGAAGCCCGGCACGGCTGGATCGGGGTAAACAATGTTTCGCCCGCATCCAAAGAAGTGGATGGCTCGCGAGCGATGGTCACACAAGTTGCGGATGACGCTCCGGCGGCGCGCAGCGGAATCAAGGAGGGCGACTTGCTGCTGCAGGTGGGCAAGAAGAAAATCACTGATCCCGAAGATGTATTCGACGCGTCGTTCTACATCACTGCGGGCGACGTGGTGCCGATCACCATCATGCGCGGAAGTCAGAAAATAACCTTTCACGTGCAAGCGGTGAAGCATCCGGCCAGTCGAACTGGTGTGTTGGTTGCCTCTCCAGGCACAATCCCTGGAGTGCTTCCCATGTCGCTCGATGAAGACGCTTCCCCCTCGCCGTAGGGCGAAGCGGTACCTGGTTGGAGTTGAGAGTCTGAACATGGCGCGCTGTCTTCGCTGCTTCAGACTCGCCGCAGCCGTCGTTCAAACTCAGTTAATTGCCCGGCCGAGTAACTGGAATCCGTGATATCCGCGTAATCCGTGGTTAAAGCATTTTTCGAAACTCGTCTTCGTCGATGATTTTCACGCCGAGTTCTTTCGCCTTGTCGTATTTGCTCCCCGGTCCCGCGCCGGCGAGCACGTAATCGGTTTTCTTACTCACGCTGCCGGTCACGTGACCGCCCAACGCTTCAATCTTTTCGGTGGCTTCTTCGCGCGTCATCGAAGGCAATGTTCCGGTCAGGACGAATGCTTTTCGGGCCAGCGGCAGTTCGGCTGCTTTTTTCGCCGAAACTTTTTCGCTCTTCGGCTGGATGCCAAGTTCTTTCAATCGCCGCAGGATTTTTTTGCCAACTGCCGACGTGAAGAAGTCGAGGACACTCTGTGCAACCACGGGGCCCACTTCGGTTACGATGCCGTGCTTTGCCAATTTACCTTTCGACCGATCGGCAAATCCAGCTTGTATCAAACGCTCGGCAATTTCTTCCGTCGACTCTTTTTGCTCCCGCTTTCGGTGATAATCCAATACGTCGCGGAGCAAGTGCGAATTGGCGACGTCTTCGATCGTCTCGTGGAAACGGGCCAGCTGCGTTGCGGTGGTTTTTCCCACATCGGGAATCGCGAGAGCGTAAAGCCAGCGTGAGACCGGCAACGTTCTGGCGCGATCGATGGCGTTGACCGCTTTCGTTGCGTTTTTGTCGCCGAAAACACGCGGCGCGTCCTCGCTGCCGAGATTCAGTTTGGCGAGTTGCTCGACCTTTAACTCAAATAAGTTCAGCGGCTCGCGCACGAGCCCGCACTCGACCAGTTTGTCGGCGACGATTCCCCCAATGCTTTCGATATCGAGCGCGCCGCGCGCGGCGAAAAATTCCAACCGGCGTGTTGTCTGCGCGGGGCAATGAAGATTTTCACAGCGCCACGCGACAAACTCCGGGTCGCGCCGGACGGGACTGCCGCATACTGGGCATTTGCCGTGAATGTGCTTTGGAAAATTAAACGGCTGGGCATTACGCGGCCGTTTTGCTTTCACTACTTCCACGACTGCTGGAATAACTTCGCCGGCTTTCTCAATCACTACGGTGTCGCCGATGCGGATGTCTTTGCGTTTTATTTCGTCCTCGTTGTGCAACGTCGCGCGACCGACGGTGCTTCCGCTTACCAGCACCGGCTCGAGCGCCGCCACTGGCGTGAGAATCCCAGTGCGTCCAACCTGAATAATGATGTCGTTCAAACGGGTTTCGACGCGTTCCGCCGCGTATTTGTAGGCGATTGCCCAGCGCGGCGATTTTGCTGTGAACCCGAGCCGCTCGCGCTGCTCGAACGAATCGACTTTGATCACCGCGCCGTCGGTTTGATACGAGAAGTCACGCCGGATTTGGTCGAGCTCCCGGATTCTTTTTAGAATTTCGTCCACCGACTCGGCCAGCCACCGCTGCTCGTGGGTGGGCAGGCCGAGTTTTTCGAACAAGGAAAAAACTTCGGAGTGAAGTGCCACATCGAGTCCTTCGGTCGCGCCTGTCCCGTAAAACACAATCCCGAGCGGCCGCTTCGCTGCGGCTCTCGGATCGAGATGCTTCAGCGAACCGGCTGCGGCATTCCGTGGATTCGCAAACAGCGGGAGACCCGCGGCTTTGCGTTCCCTGTTGAGTTTCTCGAATCCAGCTTTGTCGAGATATGCTTCGCCGCGGACTTCGAAAACGTCTGGCGCGGTGCCGCGCAACTGCTGAGGTACCGAGCGGATTGTTTTGATGTTTCGCGTGATATCGTCGCCGACAAAACCGTCACCACGAGTGGCGGCATATTTCAGCCGCCCCTTTTCGTACATCACCGACACCGCGACTCCATCCACCTTCGGCTCGATCACAACGGGAATTTTTTCGTCCGGCAAAAGACGCGTGATTCGTTTGTAAAAATTCGCGACCTCCTCTTCGGAATAAGTGTTGTCGAGGCTAAGCATCGGCGCGAGATGCTGGATTTGCGCGAACGCTTCGAGCGGTTTTCCGCCTACGCGTTGCGTTGGCGAATCCGGAGCGATCAGATCCGGGAATTGCGTCTCAAGATCAACAAGCTCTTTGTAGAGACGGTCGTATTCGCGGTCGCTGATAATCGGCGCGGCTTCGTCGTAATAAAGCCGGTCATGCGTCCGGATTTCCTCCCGCAGTTGAGCGATTTTCTTTTCGGTTTCCTTTCGGTCCATTCCTATCATGCACGATACGAGTGCGGGAAATTCCGGCAATGGTAGGGCGTTTCTAGGGCAAGTGCTTCGCTTGCCTTTTTTCATCCTCAACCATAAAGAAACTCGCGGCAGGCGATGCGCCTGCCCTACAATCTGAATCGTGAAGCCCGGTGAGCGCATCCTCGGCGTCGAAGGCGGCGGAACGAAAACCGCCTGGGCGCTGGTCGAAACCGTAGCGAACACATCCGGCTTCGAATTTTGTATTCTCGAGCAGGGAAAACTGCCGCCATCGAATTTTCGGCTCACCGCGCCCGAGCGTCTGCGCGCGATCCTTGCAGAGCTGCCAAAGGAAATCGATCGCGCGGGAGCTTTCCTTGCCGGTTGCGCAACAGAAGAAGACCGCCGCGAGCTCAGGCAAATCTGTCTCGATATCTGGCCAAATGCGAAAATCGTCACCGGCAGCGACCGTGATTCTGGTTTGGCCGCGGCGCTCGATCACGGCGACGGCATCGTCGTCAACGCCGGAAGCGGATCCTCTGTGACTGCGCGGCGAGGCGATCGGATCGAAAGAGCCGGCGGCTGGGGCCACATTTTGGGTGACGCAGGCGGCGGCTATTTTCTTTCGATTCAGGCGCTCCGCCTGATTTTGCGCGAACACGATTTGCATCGCAGCGAGATGCAATTCGCAGCGAAAATCCTGCACGCGCTTTCGTTGAACAACTTTGATGAATTGGTTCGCTGGGTGCAGACGGCCGACAAAATGGAAATCGCCATGCTCGCACCGGTCGTGTTTGAAGCGGCCGCCGGTGGCGATGCGCGTATGGCGGAGATCATCGAAAACGGCGCCCGCGTTCTTTGCGACTACACCGAGGCAGTCGCCGAGCGCCTGCACCTGCTTGCGCCAAAGCTAGTCCTCATGGGCGGGCTTTTTTACCGTGATTCGATTTACACGCACGCGTTCCGACGCCGGCTGAAGAAAAATCTTCCCGACGCTCGCGTAGCGACTGCGGAGCGCGCGTCTGAATTGGGCGCTGCGTGGCTCGCAGCAGAAGCGCACGATCACGCCGCGTTTCACACGAAGCCGTCGCAAACTGAAACGATCCCGAAAGCTTTCGGGACTGCGCTCACGGAACAGCGCAACCCGCGCTCGGAGAGCCTCGAAAAGATGAGCCCACAAGAGTTGGTTCAACTGTTTATCGAGGAAGAAAAACTCGTTCAGGACGCGTTGCGCGATGCTGCGACGGATCTTGCGCGCGCGATTGAGATCGTAACTGAATCGCTACGAAATGGTGGACGCTTGTTCTACGTCGGCGCGGGGAGCAGCGGGCGCATCGGTATTCTGGATGCGAGCGAAATTCCGCCGACGTTTGGTGCGCCGACTCATCTGGTGCAGGGAATAATTGCCGGCGGAATTACAGCACTGCATCAAAGCGTGGAAGGCGCGGAAGATGAACAGAGCGCCGGTGCACTGGCTTTGGACGAGCGCGAAGCAAAGCCTGGCGATGTTGTGCTTGGCATCACAGCCAGCGGCCGGACACCCTTTGTTCTCGGTGCGGTGGCGAGGGCAAACTCTTTAGGCGCAAAAGCGATTTTGCTCACTTGCAATCCAGCTGTAGTGGCAGGCGTGTCGCCTGCAAACCAGGAAATTGCAGCCGGCACGGCTGCCTCTACAAAAGTTGTCGATCTAGTAATCACGCTCGCGGTCGGACCGGAAATCCTGGCTGGATCCACCCGATTGAAAGCCGGCACCGCTACCAAGGTTGCGCTCAACATTATCAGCACCGGCGCGATGATCGGGCTAGGCAAGGTGCGCGGCAACCTCATGATCGATCTGCATACCACGAGCACGAAACTGCGGGATCGCGCTGTGCGGATCGTGGCCGAGCTGACCCAACGCGATTACGAATCTGCCCGCGGTATGCTCGAAGCTAACGACTGGAATTTGCGCGCAGCGCTGAAGAAAGTTTAAAAATTTCCGTTCCGCATAAGCGCAACGGAAATGGCTCGTGCGAAGATACGTACAACTTAACCGAAAGGAACAACCCCATGCTCTGGACAATATTCGTTATTCTGTTGGTGCTCTGGCTGCTTGGCTTGGTCAGTTCGTACACGCTCGGCGGGTTCATTCACATCCTGCTCGTGATCGCGATTGTGGTGCTGATCATCCAGCTGCTTTCAGGGCGCCGGCCATTGTAAGCTCGAGTGATGAAGCCAGCCGGAATTATCGGCATTATTCTTATCGTTATCGGCATCATCGCTCTCGTGTACGGTGGGATCACGTACACCAAGCGGGAAAAAGTGCTGGACCTCGGCCCCATTCAGGCCACTGCGGAAAAGCAGAAGACCATCCCGTTTCCACCAGTGCTAGGCGGGATATGCCTGGTCGGCGGCATCGTCCTAGTGATCGTCGGTAGCAGAAAAACGTAGGAGGCTGGTGCTGTAGTGTGCGCTGTCCTCAGCGCATCCGTTCTCGGAAACGGCAGCAGCTTACTCATTCTCCGCTGAGGACAGCGGACGCTACAGCAAAGTTAGCCGCCCGCTTTGAGCACGGCGAAAGTTTTGCTGCCTTTGCGGTCGAGATAAAGAAGCACCCCGCGTTTTGGATCGGCTTTGTTGAGCGCTTCGCGGAAAGATTGGACATTCCTGGCGGGCTTTCCGTCCACCTCGGTAATCACGTCTTCGCGTTCAATGCCCTGAGCGGCAGCGATGCTATTGTCTTCCACGTCGGTCACGATCACGCCTTGCTGCGCCGACAGATGCAACCGTTCAGCAACATCCTTCGTCAATTCCTGCACCTGCAATCCAAACTTGCCGACGTCCTGCGGTTTGGGTTCGCTTGGTTGAACGGGCCGATTCGACGCGCGAGTGATTTCGTCTGGCAGTTCGCCGGTCTTGATCGGCACCTTTATTGCCTTGCCCTTGCGCCAAACAGTCAACTCGACGTTCTGACCGACCTTCATTTTCAGAACTTCATGCTGCAACTGAGAATCCGACGTGACCGGCGTCCCATCGACGTGCGTGATCACATCGAACGGCCGCAGATCGCTCCTGGATGCGGGCGCGTCGGCTTCGATCGTGCGAACCACCACGCCTTTGTCCGCGCCTTTAAACAAATCGCGGATGGTCGGATCGTCGCCGAGCGTTTCGATGCGAATGCCCAGCCATGGCCGCACGATCTTGCGCCCGGCGATGAGTTCGCCGCCGATGTCCTTGGCCATGTTGATGGGAATGGCAAAGCCGAGCCCGCGGTTCATGCCATTGATCAGCGTATTCATCCCGATCACCTTGCCGTCGATGTCGCACAGCGGTCCTCCGCTGTTCCCCGGATTGATCGAGGCGTCGGTCTGCAAATAATCCGAGATCGAGTAACCGCCTGTCTGAAGCAATTTGCTCCGGCCTTTGCCGCTAATCACGCCGTAGGTGAACGTGTAATCGAGCTTGAACGGCGCCCCGATCGCAAACGCAAACTGCCCCACGCGCACCGTGTCGCTGTCGCCGAGCGGCACGACCGGCAAATCTTTCGCGTCAACCTTTATCACGGCGATATCCGTCCTCTCATCAACGCCTACCACTCGCGCCGGAAACTCGCGGCCATCACGCAATTTCACGTCGATTTTGTCCGCGTCCTCGATGACGTGCACGTTTGTGAGGATGTAGCCGTCAGGCCGCACGATGAACCCGGAACCTTCGCTCTGGACCGGGCGCGGCGTACCAGGATTCCGGCGCGGGTTGTTTTCATCCGGAGGTCCTTGGAAAAACAGATCGTCGAGTGGCGAGCTCTCGCTGATTTCGCTTTTCTTGGAGGTCTCAATGATAACCACGCCCGGCGCGACGCTTTCGAAAACTTTTGCGAAAGCATTGTTCAACTGATGAACAACGTCCTTGCCTGCTTCAGCGGCGGACGGATTTACCGGAACCGTATCGCTGGGCACGGCCTCGGGTTGCGCCGCGAACGAAGTACTGAGCGCAAGGCACAGGGCAAGAATGGACAAACGCATAGGTTGGAATTTTGACACTGCCCAACATGCTACGTTCAACCGGACGCGTCCAACGCCGGGTTACTTAAAGACGCAGTCGCGGTGGGATCGGAGTCATGCCAGATTCGTTGACGGAAGGCGTATAATTGGCAGCCCAACCATCAACATGCGCATATTCCAAAGGCGATTCGTCTTACGAGCCGGCGTTGTAGCTCTAATCTTGATTTTGCTGTGGGCAATCGTCATTGGCCCGGAACCGCCTACGCGGTTCGCCATTTCGCCGGACGAACTGGTGCGGGCCGTCACGATCCAGCGCGAGTCGCTCATCGATTTGTGTCTGATCGAGGGCGTCGATCCAAACGGACACGATGCGCAAGGCCGCACGCCGCTGTTGATCGCAATGTCGCAAGAGGATTGGAAAACCGCGCGCCGGCTCCTCGATGCCGGAGCGCTGGTTGATCTTGGCGACCAAAACGGTTTCACGCCGATAATGGCGGCAGCGATGCACGGAGATCTGGAAATGTTCCAGTTGCTCCTGACGCGTTCCACGGATCTTCATCCGGAAAAACCATGCGCGGACGGACAAGATCTTCTGGCGTTTGCTCTGGACGGCGGGAATCCGGAGATCATTAAAACCGTGCTCGAACGTTTACCGCAGGCACAGGAGTGGACAGCGAGCGCGCGTCGCGCCTTGGCCAGAGCGCTTCAAGCGGGAAAGAAGGACGAAATCCGGTTGCTGCTTAGCAAACACGCGACGCCAGCCACACCCGACGGCAAGCATGTGCCGTTTCTTGCGTATGCCATCGCCAGAAGCAACGCGTCCCTCTTTAACACACTGCTGGCATGCGGAGCAGATCCCAACACCGCTCTGCCGTCCCGTTGCGACAAAGATTTTCTGGCGCTACTGCCGAACGGATTGCGCAGTTACATCGAAGACGACCGCAACGTAACCGTGCTGATGCTGGCGGCGGGTCTGGGCCAGGTCGATTACTTACGCGCTCTCATCGATGCCGGGGCCAACCGAAGTCGTCTAACGAGTCGCAACAAAATGTCGGCGTTGGATGTTGCCGCGGAGACAGGCCACTGGCGATCCACGCAAATTCTTCTCGGTAGCGGACCGGCACCGGACAAATTGCGGATCGAAATTTCCCTGGCGATGCAAAGTGTCGCTCTGGTCAGGGACGGCGTGCCGATATATCACGCGAGATGCTCCACCGGCCGGTCGGGTTATTCGACTAAGCGCGGCGAATTTGTGGTCACCAATAAGGAGCGGAACCATCGTTCCACAATTTACCACGTCGAGATGCCGTACTTCATGCGGCTGAGTTGTTTCGATTTTGGAATGCACGCCGGAGTTGTACCGAACTATCCCGCGTCGCATGGCTGCATCCGGTTGCCGGAAGACACTGCGCGCAAATTCTTCTCTGAGATCCCGGTCGGAACGCTTGTCACCGTGCAGTAAAGGCGACAGGCAATCGCCGGGGCCACGTGCGCCGCGTGATGGGCAGTCTTCCGTTATTGGCAGACTGGTGTGCCAAGGAAAACCGGAAATTTTGGTAGGGCGCGACCGCCGGGCGAGCCGTTCCTGGGACGCTGTCGCTCGTCCCTCCGTTTGCCAAGGGCCAGGCGACCCGAGCACGCCAAACAACCGCTTCGTATTTTCTTGAATCCAAACTGCGTGGTGGAGCATCTCAATGGAACCTATGCAAACAGATAATATCGGCGCAGCGTTCGCTCTGACGCCAGAGCAGTCCTCAGTTCCCACCAAAGTTTCCCGCGCCACGTGGGCTGGACTGGTAATCTCGCTCTTCGCGATGGTCCTGATCCGGCAAGCGTTCATGTTCTTCGCCCCTGAAATCACGTTTGCCTCGGCAATTCTCAAAGAAGCGCTGATCTGGATAAGCGCGGTCGCCCTCATTGTGATCATCCGGCGAGGCGAACGTTTGCCAATGCGCTCCATCGAGCTCGGCACAGCGCGCTGGTGGAAATCAATTTTGTGGGGCTTCGTCATCGCCGTCGTATCGGCAGTGGCTGTCGGCGCGCTGGCTTATCTCACTGGCTACGGGCACGGTCCCGGTTCCGCAGCCTTCGAGAAACTCCCGCTCTGGTTGATCACCGCGATCGTTCTCCGCGCCGGAGTGGTTGAAGAATTATTTTATCGCGGTTACGCGATTGAACGGTTGCGCCTGATTGGTTTCAGCCGGTTCTGGTCCGTCGTGATTCCGCTGGTGATTTTTTCCTTTGGCCATTGGTCGGGCGGCGCGGCCAACATTCTCATCGCCTTCGCAGCAGGGCTCATCTTGACCGGATTCTATCTGTGGCGTCGCGACCTAGTGGCCAACATGATCGGGCACGGCCTGGTGGATTTCGTGGCCAACGTCCTGCCGGCATTGTTTTCCTGACCGCTTCCAGGCAGCGCACGCGCCTCCCTGGCTCGCCGTAGCCTTGGCGAAGGCGGCACGTGCAGGTGATCGTGCCTTCGCGATCACGAACTTTTTAATCGAGCGGGCTTTTAACCGCGATGCCCAGCCTATTGAGCACGTGCGTGTAGATCCTCGTAAAAGCTGCGGTCACGCGGTTTGTTTCGATGGATGTTTCCTCAGATAATTCTTGAGCTGTGATCGAAGGAAACGCCGACCACCACCGCTCTTCAGGTATTTCTCGCGGCCTAGCGCGTCAGACTGCTCCACATAAGCTTCGTAATAGATCAGCTTCCAAGGCCCGCGGTGCGACGTCGCGAACGCATTTCCTTCCACGTGCTCTCGCACCCGCCTTCGCAGATTCGATGAGTAGCCAATATAGAAGCCGCCATCACGGACGGATCGAAGTAGGCACACATGGTGCATCAGCAGAACGTGACTCCCGGCGCGTGAGCAAAGCTTTTACGCGCTGATCCGGCAATTTTGGTTTGTCTGGCCTTGGCGCGGACGCTAAACTTCCCATCGTACCGCCGATTTTCTCCTCCCCCGGCGCAAACTCAAGCCGGATTAGGCCCAAAACTTGCATCTTTGAAGGCGCAGAATTTGAACCGAATTCTCGTTAGATGATACAGCGCTTCATTGAGCGACATCAGTTGTGGTGCGAAAAAAGGCTCGAACAAAGCCGCGGTAAGAATCCGCTTACTTAGCTCGCGCTCCTGGCGGTGCTTTTGATCGGTTTGGACCTTTACACCGCCGTTACCTCGCATCACGTCACATGGCGTGTGCTCGCCGGTGATGCATTATTTGTCGCATTTATTGTACTTTACCTGTGTCGTTCGCGATTTGCGTGGCTTATTGTGCCAGTTGTCGGCGTTGTCTGCTTGCTGGAGTCGCCGTTCGCGTTCTTTCTTTCACCGGAGCGATATGCCTTGCCGATTCGCTTCTTAACCTTTTGCATCCCCTTTGCTATCGGCATTGCCGCAATTGCGTACGGTTTCTTCGTTCGCCGGCGATATTACCTCTACCTTCGCGACACCAGTGCGGACGCACAAAGCATCTAACCCCTATGAGGGGAGTCAAGCGCGGTAGGACAATCAGTTGATAGTTTGTTTAGTTGAGGGTTGGTTTGGAGCGTGTCCTCTTCTGTTTAACTCACCGGGTTGTTCGTCCAGTGGTCATACTCCTATCCGTGCATCACGCGCCAGGGCGATGAGCACCATTTGATCAATGCGATCAGCGCTGGAAGCGGAAGCGTGGAGCCGGTCCAATCTAATGCGACGCTAGCGAGTTTTCGCTCGCGAGCAGGTTAGGACCTCGGGCACAGGCTCGCACGCTCCAAGCTTTTTCTAAAAAGCAACTGTTCCCCTCGAACCTCCTCTCTCTGTGTTCTGTGTTTTTAGCCGAAGCTTTCGCGAGTTAAATTTCTAATCCCAGTTGCTCTGCACTGAACCGGCCGGTGCGGATGCGCCACAGATCAATGGCCAACTGGCGGGCCAGAGCGACGATGGCTTTTTTGCGTGCGGCGCCGGTGGTGAGCTGACCTTTTCTCAAGCGATTGTTCCATTTGCGTACGGCGCGGTAGTGAGGCTGGAAGCGGACCATTCTCCAGGCTAGTTCTACCAGTGCAGCACGCAGCCGCGGGTTACCGTGTTTGGTCACACAGCTTTGCAATCGTTTGCCGCCGCTACTGTATTCGCCGGGACACAGTCCGGTGTAACTGGCGATCTGACAGCGATTATTAAACCGGCGCCAATCGCCGATCTCACGATCAATGATGACCGAGGTCATTTTGCCCAGGCCGCGCGGAGGTTCTGCAGTGGCGGCGTTCTGCAACTGCAATGTGAGTTGGTCGATCTTCTCCTGCAGCGCGAGTAGGATCGGCTGGCTGTTGCCTAACAACTCTTTGATCCATTGTGGCACAGCTAAACTCACAAAGGCGCGCCGCTTCCACCATTGTTGCACTGGTTCCATCCCGTGATTGACCATTAAACTGCGTCCCTGCGCTTCCAACACCTTGCGCGCTTTGACCAGTTGCTCGCGTTGCCGGTGCAACGCCCGGGCCTGTTCCTCTTCTTCGCCAGGCACGCGCACCAACGCCAGCGCCGCGCGATTACCCTGCACAAAACGATCCAGTTTCAAACAAAGCGCCCGCGCATCCAGTGAGTCGGTCTTTACCCGTTTGTTCTGTTCGTCGAGCTTTTGCGGGCAAACCACGTAACAGTGGATCCCCAACGCAGTTAACTTACGCTGCAATCCAAAGCCAAACCCACACGCTTCATACACCGCGTAAACTTCCGCTCCGCGGCTTCTGAGTCTCGCCGCCCAATGCAGGAACGCTCCCTTGTGGAAGCGCTGCGGCGGCTTGGGATTGGCGGAGCCCTCCTGCATCACCACCACATAAAAATCCTGATGCACATCAATCCCAAGCTTGATGTCCGCTTTGCCACCATTAAACTGGTAGCGGGTTCCCTCGAGTGAGGACAACTCAGTGTGATAAACACTATTCATATTGCCGGGTGTAGGTCCAAAACCCGCACCCGACAATCCCCATCATGTCATCTAAGCGCTGGAGCGAACCGCTGACCGGCGCGTAAATCTACTTTTGATGACTTCAGCACTAAAACCCGAAGCAGCGCTCGCTCTTGTCAGCTGTCGCTCAGCTTGGTCTCGTTAGGCCTATGACGACAAGCGTGGAAGGCGGGTGCTTGTGTGGTGGCGTTCGATATCGTCTTCACGGCACGGCTAAGCACACGAGCGATTGCCATTGTGAGGATTGCCGACGCGCGAGCGCGGCTCCTTATGTCAC
>JBKOYE010000001.1:0-8821 GCA_046725275.1 Verrucomicrobiota bacterium | reverse complement strand
CTCTAGGGCTTGTGTGAGGTATTCATGAGCGCAGAACTGCTGCCAAAATCCGTAGCAGGCAGCGAATGTTTTTGGAGGGTGATAAGGCACCGGGGTTGTGCCATCACGCCACAGGACGCCGTAGTAATAAGGCGGGTAGACGAGGTAATGTTCGACAGCGTCCAGCGTGGGTTTGAATCCAGTCTTCGCGTATTCGGAAATAGTATAGAGAATGAGACCGAGAGTGTGCCTGCGCAAAAGGTCTGTATCGTAAACTTCGGATCGGTCCCACGAGAAGAATAGATTCTTAAGCAGTTCCCGCTCTTCGGCTGCACGTTCGTCTCCCAATGAATCCAGCGAAAATTGATCGGCGGACTTCTTTAGCGCGGTCAGTGGGATTATTTTCTCTTCGAAATAGTTTTGCCGGTTGTATGGAGTTCGGGCCACACTGTGGTTGAATGCGAGAGCAAGCGCCTGCCCTGTGCCCGGTGCTACTCGATCAATTCCATCCTCTGTGCGGTGGGTCAATCTAAGCGCATAAAGGGATCCACCATAGTACTGACCATACCCACCCATCGGATTGGAAGGAAGGACGGCAAAGTTCGTATCAACCTCTTGAGTCTCCGCGTATCTTTCCAGTCGAGGTCGGACAGCATCAGCACCGGCAACAGAAACAGAATAAGGATTTTGATGCAGCGTTGCCATCGCAATGAACGCTTCACGTCTTCGAAACGCTGCTGTGAACTGCGCGTACCGCTTCGGCTGCTCTTTTTCTTCAATGTGCCATAGAGCCCAGGGATAGAACGAGTAGTAGCGCGCACGACGCGTTGTTGTGATGATGCCTTGCAGCAGATACTCGGTTATGAGCGAGGAAACGCGCGAGAGGCCGAGGGGATCTCTGCCGCTAAGTTCCGTTACGACGTGCTTCGTCCATCTTGGAAGTCGAACCACAGCGGCCGTGAGGGCCATGATACTCCAACCTTCGGAACACCCATTGGATGGTGCGAGCGTGGCTGTCAAGGCATGACAGGTAGAGGTTAAATGTATCAGATCCGGCGACGGATTGCATCAGCAAGGAGGGACCCTGCGGGGTTGCCTTGATACCGTGCGTCGACCCAACTCTCCGGTCATTGTTTGTACGTGACTTTGGCACTCGACTGATCGGTCTGTTGAACGACGTGCATTGCGAAATAGGAGAATGTGATGTCTCTTGCTCAGAAAGCGGCCTTGGATGATCTGGCGCAGCATCTTTACACTTTTTTGCCGGGCAAACCGCACCCGTATGCCGATGCACGGATATCGTTCGAAGGCGTAGCGCGGGAGTTGGGACTTGGGGACTGCTGGCAGGGCGGCAGCAAGCAGCCGGCGATTCGTCATTTGCTGGGCGCCACAATCGACGGCAAACGGAGATTTCCGTCGCTGATCATGAAAGTCGTTGAGCGCGGGATCACCTACCGCAAGAACAAAAATCCGCTATCGCGCGAGGACATCGAACGCCTGAACGAAATCCTCCTGCGCGTCGGTTATAAAATCCCGGAACTGCACGACCCTGCTTTTCTCGACAGGTTGCCGCGGACCGGACACGCGCGCCCCGATGAAGACCGGATGCCCATCGATACGAAGGCGATTGCCGAGCTGCACAACCGGATTTTGAAACTCGCGGCGCTCAAGGCGCAGGAGCGCGGCTACGCCTTTGAAGGATTTCTCTCGGACCTGTTCGCGCTGTACAGGCTGACGCCGCGCGGCGCGTTCCGGCTAAGGGGCGAGCAGATCGATGGCAGTTTCCACCTGGAGGGCGGGGTTTATCTTCTGGAGGCCAAGTGGCAAGATGCACGGGTCGGCTTGGCCGGCCTGCTGACGTTCAATGGGAAGGTGGAAGGCAAGGCGCAATGGTCGCGCGGACTCTTCGTAAGCTACAGCGGCTTTTCCGAAGAAGGGCTGAACGCCTTCGCTCAAGGCCGGCGCACGAGCATCATTTGCATGGACGGACTCGACTTGGCCCACGTCCTCTCCGGCCGCATAGATCTTGTGGAAGTGGTGGAGAGAAAGGCGCGGCGAGCGGCGGAGACGAACAGGGCTTCATTCCGGTGCGCGAGCTGTTCGCCTCAGTGATCTAGGGAGACAGTTTTGAAATTCAACGGCGTTCGATTCTCACGTGTCCGATTCCAAGCGGGGCGGCTAAGAATGATCGAAATCGGATTCCGCAGAGGCTGACCTGCGTTTTCGAGGGGGTGATCCATGCTTGAAACTTGAGCCGCGGTGAAGGTTTCCACTTCCGTGTGACGTCTATTAGTCAGTACACGATTGGTTCTGATCTTGGCTGCACTTTGCGCAGCTTTGCATCATATTGCCACCCACAAATCCAATAAAATCAATGGACGCAATGAGTCTGTTCCTATTCCCAAGCTGGACGTCGCGGGTTCGATCCCCGTCTCCCGCTCCACAGAAGCGCAACAAATCACACATTTTACTTTCAACTCTCAGCTTCTGAACCAACACCGTGCGCATGCGTTTAATTTCGATGGTCTGTTCTGCCAGTTTTTCGTAATCGTCTGGCAGCAGCCCTTCACCTGCGCGATCAGGGTTTTCCCATAGCCTATTCCACAATCGCTGCATAATACTTCTTTGTAAAATGCAAAGAAGTCACGGATAAACGATACGATGATGGTACTCTTTACTGCCACTGGAGGACTACCGTGACCAGCAAACCACCGGCTGTAATCCAGACTCTGATCGACGCCCACATCAACGGCTTCAACACTCAAGACAACGAACTTTTTCTAAGCGTTTTCGGGGACACCGCAATCATCATCGACGGTATTGCACCTTACCGCTGGTTGAACCCGAATGCTCCAGCCAATTGGCTCGCTGACGTGGGGAAATGGCGCGAGGACCTAGGCGTGACCTCCGAGCATTTGTCTTACGACATGGGCTTCTGGAATGTCGAGGGCTCGTCCGCATACGCTGTCATATCAGGGACTCTCACTATAACGATTAAGGGCCAGTCCGTCGTTCGGACCGGTACGCTGGCGTACACGTTCGCGAACCGCGATGGCGTCTGGAAGATTGAGGCGCAGGCTTGGGGCCGCACAGCGTAGCCTGCTTTTATGCGCACCGGACGACTTTCTTGAGCAGTGTCCGGTTGATGTTCAAAGCTGCGAGATGGTGAAAGGTTCACGCGGCTACCCGCTCGCGGCGTTCGATTGCGATCACTTGAACGATCGCGCAGAGTTCGGCGAGCTCCTGGCTCGACAACAGTGCTGTGACGCCACGTCCAACACGGCTTCGCGCCGATATTCCGCCCTCCTCATCGTATGGAGGTTTTAAAAAAGGCCCATTTATGGAACTCCTTCAGAAAGCAGTTCCGATCGTCATGCTCGCGTTCGTCCTCTCCAGTATGTTGGCGATGGGTTTGGATCTCACGGTCGGTCAAATCATCGCCCCACTGCGCAATGCCCGGTTAGTAATACTGTCGCTGCTGGTGAATTTTGTTTTTATGCCCTACGGGGCCGCTATCCTCGGCAAGCTACTTCGCCTTGACCAACCGCTGAGCGTGGGTCTGCTCTTGCTCGGATCGGCAGCGGGCGCACCGTTCTTGCCGAAACTGGCTCAGATTGCGAAGGGCAATCTTGCCTTCGCAGTCGGTTTGATGGTTCTCCTGATGGTTATCACTGTCGGCTATCTGCCGCTCGTCTTGCCCTTAATGCTGCCGGGAGTTTCGGTCAACCCGGCGAAGATTGCTCGTTCGCTGTTTCTGCTCATGTTGATTCCGCTTGCTGGCGCTTTGGTCGTAAGAGCCCAGTTCCCCGATATCGCCGGACGTACAAAACCGGTGCTCGATCGGCTTTCCAACCTCAGCCTGATTCTCCTCGTGCTTCTGATCACTTTCGCGAACATCAACAACGTCCTTGCGGTATTCGGCACGGGCGGCATCCTCGCCGGTCTGCTCTTTATTGCGTTGGGCTTCGTGATCGGATGGTTGCTTGGAGGACCGGACACAAACACTCGGCGGGTTCTTGCCTTGGGCACTGCGCAACGAAATATTGCCGCCGCACTCGTGGTGGGCAGTCAAAGTTTCAAGGACCCAAAAGTGGTTGTCATGGTGGTCGTCGTCGCGATTGTCGGATTGCTGATTCTCATGCCGCTGTCGCGAGTGCTTGCTAATCGGGACTAGGATGAATCTCCGCCAAACGCTAGATTTGTGGTTTGCCAATATAAGAACGGCGGACAACAAAAGAGTTGGCTTCTGGCGTCCGATTATGCGTCGCGTCATCCACAAGTTTCTTGATTGCGGGACGTTCGTCATGGCTTAGCTGGTCTTCGGTGCGGATTCTGCCGCGGGGAAACAATGCCGCAGCAATTCCTCCATTGGCCGTTGAAGCAAATTTCCTATTGGTTATCGGACTCCTTAGTCCCTTCTTCACCTGCTAAGTGTTACAGTAGCTGGTTCTGCGATCTTCACGATACATTCTCAAACGAAATTCAACATTTGCTTACCGTACGGAGGAGCGCCGAGATGGAAATCAAGCCGCAAGCGATGGCAATTTCGCAGGATACGTCGAAACTCGAGCAGGGCAAATATGGACCGATATTTCCGAGAACGCCGGCGTGTCATGGGTTCACTATCATCGCAAAAATCATTCCTGGACGAGAACCAGTCTTTTATGAGTATGCACGGAACATTGAGAAGGCAGTAACTGCGATGCCGGACTGTCTTGCACCGCTAAAGCTTCACTACCTGCGCTGGGTTTTGTTCCCAATTAACGGCGAAACCTATTTCATGTATCAAGGCATCTTCGACACCGACTTCGACAAGTACACCGAAGACGCCGTAGCGCTTTTCATCAGCCTTGGCGTGAATACTGTATTCGAAAATCTCAAAGGCTTTCCAAGCGACTGGAAAACTAACCCGGAAGCCTTCATTAAGTTTGTCCGCGAACGTCAGTGTCCGAGCTTTCTCGAATACGCCGAATATCCGTACTTCACCGCAGATGAGATCAAAAAAGCTCTCAACGTAAAGTCGGCGTTGTCCCACATGCTCGATCAAATGCAGTAGGAGTGTATCCACAGTAAGCGACTTTAGGAAAGGCAGGAAGGTGATGAGCGTTGCACGTCTTCATGCGCGTACTTACAACCAGGATCACATCGCTCGACAATACCGCTCGGGCCGAAGGCGGTTGAGCATTTACTGGTCGTGGAGTTATCCATGGGAATCACAACGGGATCCGGCTGCCATGGAGAACCGGTTTTCGACAATGACCGAAGTGCGCACAGTACTTTGGCCGCATTATGAAACTCCTGAGTGGAGTGCCGCACAGTTCCTTCAGGGCATCGCCGGCACGCTGGAGTTATTTCACCGGTCAACTCTTAGTTTTCAGGAAATCGCCGGCGAAGTCACCGGCCACCCGGTTGCTGTTTTCCAGCGAGTTGATCAGGCGGGGTATAACCAGCCAATTGACGAACGCATTCTCGCTGATACCGACACTCTGCTTGTGTTTGGCTTAGATCACCTGCCATCCGAACAGGAAGCCACGTTGGCAGAAATCGAAGCCATTAAGGAATGGCTTAAACGTGAGGGCACTTGCCTTGTCATCGCACCTCATCACGACGTCGGCTTTACTGATGATCTCCAACAGCGCCAAATGGAGTACAAGCATCATGGCGATAGGCTTGTTCCACGCCAACAGCGGTTCAGTCAATACACCAGATCCTTGCTGAAAGCGCTCGAGATACCAGTGATCAACCAGTGGGGATTGCGTCCCGCAGTCCTACCCGGAACCAGAGATATCGCGCCTTTAACGGCTTTTAGAGATCTCGACACACTCGGGCTCCTTAACAACGTTCCAACGTTGAACTTTCATCCCCATCTGCCACACTACGCACTGACTAACGAGAATGACAATCAGGTTCACTTGCTTGCCCGCCAGCCAATCGACCCTGATCGTCCACATCCATTCTCCGCTGCGGGCAACAAAGAATTCAATTGTTTGCTTTGGTTGCCACCAAACGGGACGCGCTCAGGCGACATTCTGATGGTTGACTCGACGAACTTTACAACCCTCTTCGGCGGCACCGCGAGTCTGGAGAATTTCTGGAAGAATATTGCGACCGCACGGTGAACGATAATGCTGGAACTAGACGACATTCAGAGCGGAGTTCTTCGTCCGCGGCCGACGCCGTACGTTGCGACTTACATTGCACTGCGGATTGATGATCCAAAAGCCGGACGCGGCTTGATGAGAAAGGTCGCAAGCGTCGTAACCTCAGCCGCTCACCCCGCAAGTTCATTGGCCGATACGTGGGTCAGCGTGGCACTGACTTACCAGGGTCTAAAAGCGCTCGGTTTACCACAGGGCTCACTTGATAGTTTCTCATGGGAATTTCGAAAGGGAATGCCGTCGCGGGCCAAAGAACTGGGTGACACAAATCAGAGTCACCCGGCAAACTGGGAAGCGCCGCTGGGCTCCACAGATCTTCACGTTGTTATCGTGGCGGTCTCTCCCGACAAAAAACGGCTTGAGGCGGCGCTCGATCGGGCGCGCAAGACTTATCAAGCGATGCCGGGCATTACAGCCATCTGGCGTCAGGATTGTCATGCGCTACCTGACGAAAAAGAACCTTTTGGTTTTAGGGATGGCATTAGTCACCCGGCGATCGAAGGCAGTGGTATTCCAGGAACAAATCCGCACGAGCAACCTCTGAAGGCCGGAGAGTTCGTACTGGGTTACCCGGACGAACTTGGCGGAGTACAAAGGACAGACCCAGAATTGCTCGGCAGAAACGGCACGTACGTAGTTTTCAGAAAACTACATCAACGGGTCGCAGAATTCCGAAAGTTTTTGAAAGCAAATTCCTCCAGTGCGGACGATGAGGAACTGCTGGCTGCGAAAATGATGGGGCGTTGGCGAAGCGGCGCACCGTTGGCATTGTGCCCATTTCACGACGATCCTGAACTCGGTGCCGACCCAAAACGGAATAACAAGTTCCTATTTCGAGACGACGATTCGGCAGGACTTAAGACACCAGGCGGTTCACACATTCGCCGCTGCAATCCGCGCGACGCGGCCATAGCCGGCGTTGCGAGAATTCATCGAATGATTCGGCGCGGGACTGCGTATGGCCCAATGCTTCCCGATGGAGTGCTCGAGGATGACGGAGTTGATCGCGGACTCATGTTCGCCTTCGTGGGGGCCCATATCGGGCGGCAGTTTGAGTTCGTTCAATCGCAGTGGATCAATGATGGAGTTTTCTTTGGGGCTGGCACAGACAAAGATCCGGTGATCGGGGCCGACGATGGTAAGAACGGAAGTTTTACGGTACCCCGAAAACCAGTTCGCCGACGCCTTCAAGGTATTCCGAGCTTTGTCGTAACGCGAGGAGGTGAATACTGCTTCATGCCGGGACTCAAGGCATTGCGCTGGTTGGCCGACCTGAAGTCATAGAAAGGGTGGGCGCTCGAACGTGAGACGGGTCCTTAAGACAGTCATTTGTGGAATACTATTTCTCGTAACACTCGGGGTGAAGGAATCCCGGGGACAAGTCAGAGGCGTTTACCCACTCGGCATGAGCGCGCCAAACTCTGGTGTCACGCCCCCGTCAGGGTTTTCCTATTCAAATCTGCTTGCAATCTATTCACGTGGTTCATTTCGAGGGACACGTGGCGAGGTGTTGGCTCAAGGTAGCCAAGCCGTCGTGATGGATCTGAACTCTTTCGTCTGGGTCAGCAAGAAAGAGGTATTCGGGGGAGCAAACTTTTCGATGTCTGCCACCCTGCCCGTGGCAAAAAACTCATTAACGTCCGACATCACTGGGCCCGTCAGTGGAGGAAGTGGGTTCGCCGACTCCTACTATCAGCCTTTCATTCTTGGTTGGCAGAAACAGGGCGTCGCCGTCCGAGCGGTCTATGGATTCTTGGCGCCAACGGGCCGTTTCAATGTGGGGGCAGACGACAATGTCGGCTCGGGCTATTGGACCCATGCGTTCTCATCGGGTCAGACCGTTTACTTGAACGAGAGTCAGGCAACATCGGTCTCCGTTTTTCAGATGTACGAAATACACACGAAGCAAAAGGGGACGGCGATTCACCCGGGGCAAACTCTCAATCTCGATTATTCACTCATGCACTCGTTCGGCGGCAACAGGAAACGTTTACAAGTCGGCCTGGTGGGTTACAACCAGTGGCAGACGACAGAGAAGGCTGGGACTTCGATTACACCAGAACAGGCGAAAGCTCACTACAAAGTGAATGCGCTCGGTGGTGCCGCTAATCTTGGCCTCTCGCCGGGGGTTAATATCGGCTTCAAATACTTCCAGGAATTCTCTAATCGCTCAACGTTTCAAGGACATTCGGTCCAGATTTCCGGTGCGTTCAACTTCTAGGTCGACCGGTCTCAGGAAGAAACAAAAGACCTGTCAATCGCATGGCAAGAGGGTTTCCGAATACGCTCCAATCCATCAAAAGGAGTATGGACAATTAAATGTTCGACGTTCTCGTAATCGGTGGTGGACCTGCCGGCGTTGTCGCCGCGCTTCGTGCAGGTGATCTTGGAGCCAGGACCGCATTAATCACCCAAGGTGAGTTTGGTGGGATGGCTGCGAACGATGGGCCAGTACCTGTACGAACACTTGCGCACGCCGCGCGGCTGCTTCGCGATGCACGTCAACTCAGTCGTTACGGTATCCAAATTAAGGACCCGTCGCTTGACTACGAACAGCTGCTGAGCCGAGTAAGAGAAGTGGTCAGCGCCGTACGGTCGCATTCAACCTTTCGTGCGCAAATCGATGCGCTCGGTGTGCATGTCGTTGAGAGTGCCGGGCCCACTCGTTTCGTTGATCCCCAGAC
>JBKOYE010000034.1:0-6321 GCA_046725275.1 Verrucomicrobiota bacterium | reverse complement strand
CCGGTTAATCTCGAGCAATCGAGGATGAGGACGACGACGAGCACGAACGCTCAGTGTGCTTTGAGAACATAACCGACGCCGCGGATCGTGTGAATCGGTTTCGTCTTGAACGGGTCGTCCACCTTTGCGCGCAACCGGCGGACAACCACATCGACGATATTCGTATCAGTACTAAATCCGACGTCCCAAACGTGCTCTGCAATTTCGTCACGCGAGACGACGGCACCGGCCGAACGAACCAGGTGCGCAAGCAGAAGAAATTCTTTCGGCGTAAGGTTGAGCGGAATTCCCGATCGCGTCGCTTTGTGCCGCCGTACGTCGAGTTCCAAATCATCGATGTTGAGATGTTCTCGTGGCTGCTGGGGAGCGCGTCGCAACACCGAACGGACGCGGGCGAGCAACTCTGGAAACGCGAACGGCTTGACCAGATAATCGTCTGCGCCCAGCTCGAGTCCTTTCACCCGATCGCGCACACTATCGCGGGCGGTAAGAAAGAGAATTGGGGTCCGGATCCCATCGCGCCGCAATTCCGCGACGACATCCCAGCCGTCCTTATGCGGCAGCATGATGTCCACGATTAGAAGATCAAACTTGGTGGCGCGCGCCTGCTCCAAACCGGTTTCGCCGTCGCGCGCTACGTCAACTGCAAAGCCGGCTTCGCGCAACCCTTTCGACAGAAACGCCGCAGTCTTGTTCTCATCCTCGATCACCAAAATCCGCGCACGGCTTATATCTCCTCTGCGATGCATGCCGCCTACGACGCAGATCGGGCTTGCGAGGGCGGGACGGCGATCAGCAGTCCGGCAATGAGAAACGTGATCGCTGCTGAGAACAGGCAGTACCGGCAGTAGGCATGTAGGAGAAACGCCTGCACGTACAGCAGCCATAGCGTCGCCAGGAACATCATACCCACCATTAGAGCAAGGAATTTCCCCACGCGTGCGTAGCCAAATGCTGCAAATGTGGCAAACGCGAAGACGCTAAAGTACGCCAGTGCGCCGATCAGAGCCACCGGAATTCCGCCTATCTTCGCATACGAGCTGCCTAATACCCGAAAACAATCCGGCGATCCCCCGCAGCTGAGTGTCTCCCCAGTCAGCGCCTGCACACTCAGATAAGTGGCATCCGCCAGACCGGCCACAGCAACAATGGCGACGGCGGTGTAAAGAACTGTGCGAAATCGCGACACGGTCATGATCGGAATGACGAATGACCAATGACGAATGACGAATGAACGAAAGAAATATCGATATCCGAATGCCGAATGATGAAAGAAATTCCAAGCTCGAATGTACCAGAAGCGGTGGCATTATTATTCGTCATTTGGCAATTCGTCATTCCTTCGAGCTTCGTCATTTGGATTTCGTCATTGCCGCGCGTCTGAGATTGGTGTGACTCGCGGACGCTGCTAAGAGATTAGGTCCCATTCTTTGATTTTTCTTCCAGCGCCGCGTTGATCGCGGCGCGAACGCCCTCGGGGTTTTTATCTTTTGGATCGATCGCGCGGTTATTAATAAATAGGGTTGGAGTGACTCTTACGCCCAGGAAATCAGCAAGCGCATGGTCTGAATCGATGCGTTCTCTGACTTTATCCCCGTCCATATCCTTTTTAAATTGATCCACATCGAGCCCGATCGTTCCAGCGTATGATTCGAACAATTCGCGCGCGTTCGAGGCGTTGCTCCAGAGTGATTGCTCCCGGTACAGCGTATCGTACATCTCCCAAAATTTGCCCTGGAGGCCGGCAGCTTCGGCGGCCTGCGCGGCTTCGCGAGCGTGTTCATGCCCAGGAAGCGGAAAATTCCGGAACACGACGCGTAACCGCGAATCGTATTCTCTCAGCAACTCCTGAACAAATCCGGCGAATTGTCCGCACGGCGGGCACTGAAAATCGGCGAACTCTTCGAGCGTAACCGGAGCGTCGGGATTACCGCGAGTGTGCGCCGATTGTTCATCGCCGCTTGTCGGGACACTCTGGCTTTCTGGAATGTTGTGAACCTGCGGTCGCTTTGCACGATAGAGCATTGCGCCGCTCCCAAACGTGGCCAATGCGACCACAACTACAATCACAAACGGCAAATAGCGTTTCATGCGCAAGATGAGCGGAGAATTTTCGATGCGCGAAGCGAATCGTCAAGCGCAGCCCGAAAGGAGTCGGTGAAAGCTCGAAGCGGTGACGGCATCTCGGAACGCCCCCGCCCTCGCCTGCAGTTCGCCGTCCCCGGGAATCCATGCCCTTCAACAATCACTTTCCTTGCCGATGGATATCGCGGTGCATAGATTTGTGTGTGAGAGTCCAAACGTTCTCGACCATTTTGGGACTTGTTTTCATGGATGTGTGCGTTTGCACCGGGCAAACTCCCGCGGGAGGAGAGTCCGGAATTGAGGGAGTGATTACGATTAGCCCCGCTCATCCGGGGCCAATCAGAGCCGATGAACCTGCCTCGGTGCCGCTGCCGAATGCCACGTTTGCCGTGGAAAACAACAACGGCGAGGTGGCGTCATTTACTACCGATAACCAGGGACGCTTTCGGGCATCGTTGCCGCCGGGTCATTACAAAGTATCGCTCAAAGGAAGGAAATCCAGCATCGGTCGCTTCGGCCCTTTCGAAGTCGACGTTACGTCAGGCAAGATGACAAACGTCCAATGGGAGTGCGACTCTGGAATGCGATAAATTTGTTAGATGTTTGACGCGCTCGGGTGTCGGTTTTGGCGCCGTCAGCCCCGACAGGATTACTCCAAGGTCTTAGCGCAGCGATCACAGAGTCGACAAAAGTGCGCGATTGTGACGACGCAATCGCCAGCATGCGACGTGCGTGCGCTCGTCAGGAAACGCGCAGCCGGAATCTTTCGATCCCGGCTGCGCTGAAGAGCTATCAACTAACGACTATTTCCTATCAGCTAAGGTCACGGCCGAGGCGCTGGCGTCGGGCGAGGCCTGGGCGTTGGAGTAGCCCTCGGCGTCGGTGTTGCCGTGGGAGTTGGAGTAGCTGTCGCAGTCGCCGTAGCTGTCGGGCTGGGTGGAACTGACGGCGTTGGACTGGCAGTAGCTGTAGGCGTGGGTGACGGACTTCCGCACGGAGCGATCTCGTAAGTGCGCGACACATTCGTCGGCGGACTGGCACCAACCGGCACGCAGAAGTCTTGAGTGAAGAAACTGGAGGTTTCATCCTTCTGAACGCCTCCCACCCACATCTGAGTGGCACCGGTCGGGTCGATGCTGCCATAGATAACGTCGAACCGCAGGTTCTGGTTCGGGTTCTCATACAGACGCACCTCGTGGTGCACGTTCGGGGTAGTCCCACCGGTACCATATAGGACCGTGCGCCATTCGATGTTGAATATCCGATCCGGCGGGTTTCCACTGACCGAAGTGAAGATTCCGCAGCCCGTGCAGTTGTCACCGCCACAAGCGCCGGGCGTATTATCGGTGCACTGGTCTGTCCACAGCCCAAAGACGGTGTACGTATACGGGCAAAGAACAGGGTCAGTCGCTGGCAGACATGCGGCGACCCAATCGGAGTTATGGGCCCCGGTGCATACGAAGTCGAGGCGCCCATTGGAATCTACATACACACCGTTAAAGGTCTGATCATACAACGAGAACGCGAACGGCAGGCTGACAAACGTCGAGCCGTCATCGATATGATTGCCAGTATCGGTCGTCCCCGGCACGATGGTGTCGGTCCCTTGCGTGATGACATAATTTTGGGGCGGGCAACCCTCGACGGTGTAATTGCCGCTGAAGGCGTCGTTAGGATTGCAGCCGTTAGCAGTGATTGCTCCGGCCCCAATGCTCGCCGTTACGCTGCCTCCGAAATTGAAATGCACCGTGAAATGAGCAGTCATGTTGCTGTTTTCCACAGTGACCCCAGTCACGCTGCCGCCAGCATTGCCGGTCAGGGTCAGATCGCTCGTCTCGACTGATGCTGGATCAACAGGCTGATTGAAGTTCACCAGATAGTCATAGTCGCCCGGCGCCGGCGGTGAGAACGTGCCGCCAACAGGCGGGACAGTCGTAGTCACTTGTAGCGGCGTTACGGCGTAACAGAACGTGCAGTTGAACTCGAAGTTCCCCTGGCCATCCGAAACGCGAGTAAATGCGTTGGCAGGAATAAACATCGTCTGCGGGCCTTGGGTCGTCACGGGTGAGCTGGTGTAGTGGAAGGTGATTTGTGTATCGCCGTTGGCAAAGGTAGGCGGCAGGTTCGACGGAGTTCCATTCACCGTGAAATCGGTTGGATCGACCGTGCCCGTATTCACTGCGTCACTCAGGTTGATGACAAAATCCGTCGGCTGGGTGTTGATGACGCTATTGCACGCCGGCGTTGTGGTGGTCACGGCAAAGCCTACCAGCTCTCTATCGGTAAAGGAATCCTGCTGCGAAGCGCCGCTGATGATCACTCGCCCGTCCACCCATGATGTGACGTGCTTGGTGAGTATCGAAGAGCCGTAGTCGTAGTCGCCCACGTATTCCGTTACAATGAACGGGTCTTGTTGCAGCGGCAGCGGGCTAGCTACGTCCGAGAGCGTATCGTCAGACAGCCACGTGAGACCGTTGTCGTTGGACTTACGCGAATGCATCTGGTAGCAGGGGGTGCTGGGACTTGAGGGCTGGCAACTGGCCGCTACCCGCGGTGTCTCGTCGTACCAGGTCGCGAAGAGGGTGCCTGCGTCACTGGCCGAGAGGTTGGGCTCCCACTGCGCCTTAGTGGGATCGGTATTGGCGTTCAACTGGAACGGCGCGCTGAAGGTCACGCCCTTGTCTGTGGAACGGATGTAGAAAACGTCCCCAGGGTCACTGGCGACTTTAGCGGCATAGTCGTAGTGAACGACGCCGTTGTAAGCGGCAACCTGACCCCAGCCCATGTGCCGCCAGTAAGCGGGGTTGGCGTACATGTCGCAGAAGAAACCTGAAGATGAACGGCACGGGCCGACGAAGGCGGGGCCGGTGTAGGTATTGCTCCAAGTGACACCACCGTCGGTTGAGCGATAGATCTTGTTGTTTCGGTTGCTCCCGCAGCCGGAACTGCAGCCACTGCCGCCGTTTTCGTCCATGCCGGCGATGTACACGTCGCCGGTGACTTTGTCGGTCGTAATCTGGACATTACGGATGAAGTTAGTGGTGACGTTGACAGGGGAAGACCAAGTGGCGCCGCCATCGGTGGAGAAGGTGGCGCGAATCTGCTGGCTCTGACCAAAGTCGTTCCAAGAGACATACATTCGACCAAAGAACGGAGATGAGGGGTTGTTATCCACGACACCGGACTCGCGGTCGTCAGAAATGCCGGAGTGAACGCAGAAATGGGTCCAGCTATTCGGATCCCAGGGGGTGGTGGACTTGAAACCGCCCATGGTGCAGCCCGCGTTCGCGTCGATCCAGACTGTGTACCAAGTGGTAGTTGTTCTGTTGTACAGAATAACGGGGTCGCCAAAGGTATTGGTGAAGGGGCTTTGACCGGAGCCAGTCGTGAGACGGGTAAAAGTGGTGCCACCGTCGGTGGAGACCGATGCACCAGAGAAGTTGCTGCTTGCGGCACCTCGTGAGTCATTGTAAGCGACGACGATCTGATCGGGGTTATCCGGGTTGGCTGTAGAGTATGTTTCCGACTGGATAATGTGTGGGGGGGTCTCAGTGCCAGTGATCAAGTCAACATCCGCGGCGCCATACGCCAGGGGGGCCATGAGTTTCTGGACAAGCCGAGAAAAGGCGCTACTAGAGGAACCTGAACCACCCCCCTGTGCCTCGCCGCAGGAGATCATGATGAGTCCGGCCCGGAGACTCTCCATCTTGTGGAAGCCCTTCTCGTAAATCTTGGCACAGTCAAACCCCGGAGGAAGGCCTTGGATGTCGATAATTTTGTGCTTTTGCTTCGCTTGTGCGGCGCTGACCGTCATTCCGGAGAACGTGCCAAAGCCCGCCAGCGCAAGAAGGACGCCAGTCAGAACGGCAAAGAGACCAAGTAAAACGCGGAGGTTGAAGAAGGCTGATCGTGAAGCGGATTTCTTTTTCATGAGTGATTGATGATTTGAATGGAGTTTTCAGGTGTGAAGTTGCGTTTGTAGCGAAAGCGCCACTAGCGCGTCAACACTTTTTCCTGTTTGTGTATAATTGCCCTAGGGTTTATCGGCTGCGGAAATTTTTGGCAAGCCTTTTTTCAAGTTTTTTGAACCACGGGTTACATGGACCGCACGGATTCCAGAAAACATGCAGCCGGGATCTTTCGATCCCGGCTGCGCTGAAGAGAGCTATCAACTATCGACTAATTCCTGTCAGCCAACGTCACGGCCGAGGCGCTGGCGTCGGGCGAGGCCTCGGT
>JBKOYE010000047.1:0-5403 GCA_046725275.1 Verrucomicrobiota bacterium | reverse complement strand
CATCACAGGATCAAGGGCCGTCCGCGGCAGCGTGATTCACCGGCGCGGGTTGGCCAAGAAGAAGGGCGGCGTAGGCCGGCATATTACAAAAATGGTGCCGCGCATTTTCGCGCCGAATTTGCAGCGTCAGCGCATCTGGGTTCCGGAACTGAAGAAGTTTGTGCGTGTTCGCGTCACCGCGCGCGGATTAAAGACAATCAACAAGCACGGCGCGTACAAAGCGTTAAAGAAAGCCGGCGCTATCTGAATCTATAGCGCGTCTGTGTCAGACGCCCTGCAACGACCGCTAAGGTTCTGGCCAGGTAAGCTGTAGCGGCCAGACTGTTGTAGTCGCGGTTGTGTGAACCCATGAGGCGCTCGCCGCGCCGATCGCCTCTACATTCTCCTGCGGCTTGGGTTTCACCCGTGGTAGATCAAGTGAGCCGTCGTTAAACTCGATCACATAACCTTCACTGATCAGCCAGCGCAGATCGGCGGCGAGCGCCAGTCTGCGTGGCTCTATGTCCTCGTTCGCGCCGTTTGCAACCAACGTTTCAAAAAGCTGCCTCCGATTGGTTCCCGCCGCCGACACTGCTTCGAGTATCGCGTTCACAGCTGGAGACACGCCCGCATGCTCATGAACAAATGGTCGCACGCGAATTGGCGACACAAACAACATGCCGCGCCGATGACGAAAAATGTGCAGCGCACTTTGCCGAAATCGGCCCGCCAATTCCTGCATCATGTTTGAAGGCGAGCGAGTTTCGCGAACCCACGCCTGCTCGATCGCGCGGTTCAGTATGCGATCTGGCAGACTCCGGCTTAACGAACCGCCGATCGTGACGTGCTCTAAGCTGCGAATCAATCCCGGGAGATAGTTTGAGCGAAAATGCCGCTCGGTTTCAGCAACAGACGAAAACGTCAAAGGACTTTCTTCGCCCAACGTTGCGTAGGTCGTTACCTTCCTGGCTTCGTCTTTCCAGCGCTCGACCAAAGCGGCGTCGCTCACAATCTCGACTTGTCGCTGGTATTCGGCAAAGCTCATTCGCCGGCTAAAGCGCTGCTCGTACAAGCTGCGCAGTTGCGGCTGGTAAGTGTGGTAATTCGTCGGGCCCAGAAGCGTTCCGCTCAATCGGCACCGCGCCACATTCGAGAAATTTCCCTTTATCGGATCGCTTTCTACAACATCAATCTGGTAGAAATCGCGTTGAGCGAATCGGAACGCGTTGCGATCGAGGAATTCCCGGTCAACCGACACGACGCCGTCGCCGAGCTGATAAACCGGAGCTTCTGCCTTCGCTGTGAGACAAACTTCATAACGCCCCGGTTTTTCCAGGAACAATCGCGCGAGGGCAAACAGCGAATACGCAACTGATCCGGACTTGATCTGCGTGATGACATTTTCGAATACACTTTGGCGAGGCAAAAACCGGATGCTTATCTCAAACAGCTTCTGCGCAGGGTGAGCATCCCGGTCGGGCAACCTGCGATTTTTGGCTCGATCGAAATGGCGGCGCCCATCCCTTTGGCTCTTTGGCATTCTGCCACGGTGGCGATTGTCTGATTTGGATCTTGCGTGCCCGCGATCCGTTCGCTGTTCGCGCGAGGGTAATCTTCGATGTTTGCGTTTGCCGTGGCGGTCGCCGCTTCGTGGTTCAGAAGGGTGCTCTTCTGCCGTGTAATGGTCATAACGATTCGTCGCGCCAGGTTCTTTAACCCATGCAGGCAGAAGCTTCAGATCAACCAGATCGGCAGCCTCAACGGGAGCACTCATCAGGTTCATCTACTCGAAGGGCAAACGGAAGCAAACGCGAACGTGTCACGACTCCTGAAAATGATTGACATCCTCCTTAATTCATTTACTTGCGATGCTGTGCCCGGGCTGTCTCCCGCTCTGCGGAACCGGACTTAAGCCCCGCGCGACAATACCAACTGAGCAAATTTTTATGGCGGAAAAATCGATCGAAGAGAAGGTCAAGGACATCATCGTCGAGCAACTCGGCGTGAACCCGGAGCAGGTCACGTCGCAGGCATCTTTCATTGAAGATTTAGGAGCAGACTCGCTCGATATTGTGGAATTGGTGATGGCTTTTGAGGAAGAATTTGGGGTCGAAGTGCCGGACGAAGACGCGGAAAAACTGCAGACCGTCGGCGACGTCATCAAATACATCGAAGAGAAGTCGTCCAAGCAGTAGCGAGCGTCTTCAATCCTGTCGCCAGCTTGTGGCCGGTCGATCTCAGCGCTGATCTCGATTCAAAGGCAGACGGCCAACAGGGCTGTGGCTACAACGCGGTAGTGATGAGTTCTCATCACCAGAGGTAATCATGGACTGGGGCGAGGCGCTGGTGTCGGGCGCGGCCTTGGGGTTGGGAGCGGTTTGGGCGTTGGCGGCGGCCCCTCACGGTACCCGAGAATCTGAAAAACCTGATCGGGCCATACTTGATCGGCCATGCAGACGCTCTTTCGGTTCCACGTGATGCACCCGGTTCCGTAGCGGTCACTTGGGTTCTGCCAAGTAGCGCCTGTGTTGGATTGAACAGTCCGATTATGCCAGAACCACTGACCATTCGGATTGGAATCTTGCCGGGCCTGCACTGAAACCCAATATGTCCCTCGACTGACGCCGAACGGATACGGAAGACAGATTAGGAAATCAGGCGGCGTTTCGACGTACGGCAGGTTCATGAACGCCGCGATGAGTGTTCCTGGGAGATTGCCTGCACCATTCTGGTAAAAATAAATGTTGAACGACGATGCGGGCCCGCCGCCAGCAGAGTATTCACCCATCACGCGTACTCCGCTGATTTACGGTGCCCCCCATCCGCCGCCAATAACGAAGTCGTCAGCAGCCTGGTTATCGAATGCGGCCATAGCCGGCTCGAATTGCTGCGACCCGATGCCGATAGGCGGTTCCGTTGCCGTGTTGTCGTAATGATCCGAGAAGGCGCTCCCAAAACAGTTCCCAATCGGAAGAGCTCCCGCGCCATTTCGTTGCGCCGCCGCACGCGGTATCACTGGAAGTGCGAGAAACAGCATCACAAGTAAACAGCCGAGCTGAACCAATCGGGTTTGAACGCTCTGCGCCTTGTTGCTCATTTTTTCCACCCGGTGTTCGTCGCTCTGTTTCGTGACCGCCAACGCGTTTTTACGGACTGCACTGAGTCATGTCAATCAGTCTGTGTTTCCCGCGTTCACGTCGGGATCGTAGTTTCTCGTTCACGCTTGCGAAGCTCCGTGACCCGTTCAGACTAACGGGCGTGGAGATCACGCTTCTGCAGCGGCCGCTGTTTTACGTCGGCCATCACTACGTAACGCTTCTCGGGCTGATTGCCTTCGTCGGGTTTTTCGCCACCGGACTGATCATTGCGCGATTTTTACAAAGCCAGATCGTCCGGCGCTTTTTCAGCCGGTTCAAAATCGACGCAAACTTCATCGCGATCGTCACGACCATCTTAAGTGTCGCGGCGATTGTGTTTTTCACGGTCACCGCCGTCAATGCTGCGGGAATTCCGCTGGCCTGGACCGCGCCCCTTCCGGCAATCAATTTGAGCCTGGTCCAAATTTTCCTGCTGGTCGCGCTACTGGTCGCGGTGTTCTGGTTTTCCTCGGGAACGAAGCGCTTTCTCTTTAACCGATTGCTTGCACAAAGCGGGCTTGATCGTTCGCTCCAATACGCCATTGCGCAAATCGTCGGCTACGTCGTGCTGATCATCGGGATCGTCATCGTTCTGGACAATGCCGGCATCCATCTCGGAGCGCTGACGGTATTCGCCGGCGCGGTAGGCGTGGGTCTGGGGTTCGGTTTGAAAAACATTGCGAGTAACTTCATCAGCGGTCTGCTCATTCTGGCGGAACGCCCCATCGCTATCGGTGACCGCATTGAAGTCGCGGGCATCACCGGTCAAGTGCAGCAAATCCGCGCCCGGAGCACAGTCATTCTTACGAACGACAATATCGCCATGATCGTCCCAAATGAGAAATTCATCGATTCGCCGGTGACAAACTGGACCTACACTGACCGGCGGGTGCGTTTTCGGCTTCCAGTGGGCGTAGCTTACGGCAGCGATGTGAACAAAGTGCGCGAGTCGCTCATCGCGGCCGCGCGCGAGCATCCAGCCACGCTAAAGGAGCCGGAGCCAAATGCCTTCCTTGAGAAATTTGGGGATAGCACAATCGACTTCCAGCTCGTCGTTTGGAGCGATGAGATGAGCCGTCGGCCGAGCCGGTTCAAAAGCGACCTGAATTACTTAATCTACAAACATCTGACCGCGGCCGGAATCGAGATTCCGAATCCGCAACGCGATCTCCACATTCGCAGCGGTGTGCTGAAAGTGGAGACTTTCATAAAGAGAGAAACCGCAGACGGATCAGAGGCCAAGCTGTAGGGCGTCTGTGTCAGACGCCAGGGGACGCAACGATCTGTTTTTCCCATGCCGCACGGCAATCGCATTCCAATTCCGCAGGGCGTGGCAAAAGTTCTAACGCGGAGTGAGCTGAAGGATTGCGGCGCGTGGAAACAGGCATTCCAAAACAAGTGCAAAGACCACCGTTACTACGAGATCGTTGAAGAAACACTGCAGAGCGGCTTCGAACATCATTATCTGCTGCTCCAAGACCGTTCCGGCCAAGTGCGCGCGATTCAGCCGGTCTTCTTTGTCCGGCAAAATCTTGTTGAAGGCGTGCCCGGCAAAGTCCGCTTCGTGGTCGACGCAGTTCGCAAAATTTTCCCGCGGTTTCTCACGATGCGCGTATTGATGGTGGGCTGCGCGGCCGGTACGGGGGATCTCGGGGCATGCGACGGGAGCAACGAGCCGTGGACCGCAGACGCGTTGCGAGCGAGTCTTCGGAGCTTCGCGAGACAAAACAAAGCTTCTCTCGTAGCACTTAAGGACTTCCCGGCGAAGTATCGCTCCGCACTGGAAAGGTTTGCCTCAAACGGTTACACGCGGGTCCCAAGCATGCCGATGACACGGCTGCTCCTCGGTTACGAGAACTGGGATGAATACTTTGCCACCCTCAGTAAGGCGACCCGCAAAGATTTGCGCAGAAAATTTCGCAAGGCCGACCGCACGGCGAAAATCGAGATGCAGCTCGTCACCGAGATTGCGCCTTTGCTGGACGAAATCTACCCCCTCTATCTCGCCGTGCACGAGCGATCGCCATTAAAATTTGAGACACTGACCAAGGAATATTTTCTAGCCATTGCTCGGCGAATGCCGGAGCGCGCGCGTGTTTTTGTCTGGCGGCAAGACGGCAAAATCGTTGCGTTCAGTCTCTGCCTTGTTTGTGACGACGCGATTTATGATGAATGCATCGGGCTGGACTACAGCGTCGCGCTTGATCTACACCTCTATTTTTATACGCTGCGCGACATCATCTCTTGGGCGCTACAACAACGATTGAAATATTACTACAGCAACCCG
>JBKOYE010000081.1:0-4966 GCA_046725275.1 Verrucomicrobiota bacterium | reverse complement strand
GGTGATTCGACGAAAGTGGCGGACCGGGCGATGAGCGAATGGCGCGCCGGCAAACCGGGATTCGATGTCGTCGAAGGCAACCGCGGCGTGCAGCTAATCATGAAATCGGAAGGCTTGTTCACCAAGTATGTTCCGCCGTCTTCAGAAAAATTTCCGGCGCAGGTCAAAGAAAAGGACGCTCTGATAACGCCGTGGCGCGTGTTACCCATCAGTATTCTTTTCAACACTGATATGGTGAAGCCAGCCGACTTGCCGAAGACCTGGGACGACCTGTTGCAGCCAAAATGGATGGGCAAGATCTCCATGCCCGATCCGACGCGGCACACGACGACGGCACAGTTTTTGTGGAACTTGGAAAAATTTAAAAAGGACAAATGGCTCGATTACGTGAAGGCGTTGGCCAAGCAAAAACCCGTGCTGGTCGAATCTCTGGCGCCAGTGACGACGGCAGTAATCAAGGGTGAGGCGCCTCTCGGAATTACTTACGTCAAGTATGTGAAGCAGTATAAAGGTCCGGTGCATTACGTGCTCATGGATAAGTATCTGGCGGATCCGAATTACATGTCCGTCGGAGCCAAGGCGGCGAATCAAAACGCCGCGAAGTTGTATGTCGACTACGCGTGCTCGGTGGAAGGGCAAAAGCACGTCGCCGAAGACGGTGAATTTGTCTTTGCGCCCGGCGTGCTGCCACCGATCAAGGACGCAGAGAAGGTCCAACCGAATATCGTTTTGATGGACAATCCATCGGCGGACGAGTTCAAGAAACTCATGAGCGGGACGTTCCGCGAAATCTTTTACGCCAAGTAACCCTGTCGGGAGATGAACGGCCCGCGACGATTAAGAAGGCCGGCCTTTGGGCCGGCCTTCGTCGTTCTATCATTGGAACTATGCAGCGTGTGATGAAATCGAGGCGGGGATGTTGAATCGCGCATTGGCGATGCTTAGGCGCGACCCGCAGTTGTCGGTGGTGCTGTTCGTCGGCGCCATCATCGCGTACCTGAGCCTGTCGCCGACGCTCATGCTTTTCTACGGCAGCTTTCGGAGCAAGCCGCTCGGCGTGCCGGGCGACTTCTCGCTGGTCCACTACGTCAACGCCTATAGCGATACCCTGACTTATCAACTGCTTTTCAATTCATTTCTATTTGCTTCCGGCTCGGCGCTGCTTGCAACTTTTCTGGCGGCCACGCTGGCCTGGATTTCGATTCGCACCAACGCGCCGTTCAGAAAGCTTTTTGAGCTCACCGCAATTGTGCCGAATATATTTCCGCCGGTCATGCTGGCCGTCGCGTGGACGGTGTTGCTGAGCCCGCGCACTGGTTTGATAAACCGCGGGCTGATGGAATTATTCGGCCTTGCCGAAGCGCCATTCAACATTTACTCGATCCCGGGGATGATCTTCGTTGAAGCGTTGATCACCGCGCCGTTGGCATTCCTACTGATATCGGCGGCGCTCTATTCGATGGACCCGGCGCTCGAGGAGTCGGCCCGCGTGGCGGGCTCGTCCAATAGGCAAATCGCCTGGCGGATTACGTTTCCGATCGTGCGCCCGGCGATGCTGGCGGCGATGATGCTCAATTTTGTACGCGCTATCGAAAGCTTCGACACGCCGGCGATCATCGCGCTGCCGGCGCGCATCGAAGTGTTTACGACCAAGATCTACCGAGAAGCCATCGGTGCATTCCCGCCGAATCAGAATTTAGCTGCCGCCTACGCCGTTTCTTTGTTGGTGATCACGATGGTGTTCGTCTATATTTATCGCAGGTTGACGGTGCGCTCGGAGCGTTACGTCACGGTTACCGGGCGCGGCTACCGACCGACGATCATCGACCTGGGAAAGTGGCGCTACGCGGCTTCGGCGCTGGCGGGTTCGATCCTCCTTCTCATTGTCGTTTTGCCGTTCTTGGTGGTGATGTATGTTTCTTTTGTCACGTACGTCCATGTGCCGGGTGCGAAGACCTGGGAGCTTTTAACCCTGGATAACTATCGCGCGAACCTCACTGATGTGCGCACCTTTCGGGCCTTCAAGAATAGCCTGTTTCTTGGCGTGGCTGGGGCGACGTTGTGCATGCTGATTGCGGCCCTCACCGCGTGGGTGACTACGAAAAGCAAAACTGCCGGGCGCGGCGTGATCGAAGCATTGACGTTTATACCTTGGGCGTTTCCCGGCACGGCGCTGGCCATCGGTCTGCTCTGGACCTATGTCTATATGCCTTTGCCGATTTACGGCACGCTTTGGATTCTGCTGATCGGTTATATCACGCGCTTTTTGCCGTACGGGCTGCGCACCATGACCAGCACCATCGTCCAATTGCACGACGATCTCCAACAGGCCTCGATGGTTTGCGGCGCCAGCTTCCTGGTGACTTTTCGGCGTATTTTGCTGCCGCTGCTCAGGCCCGGGTTCATCGCCGGTTGGATCATTCTGGCGACGATCTACCTGCGCGAGTTCAGCATGTCGGTGTTTCTCTACTCGCCCGGCTCCGAACCCCTGGGACCGTTGCTTTATCATTTCTACGTCGACGGCAATTTGGGTCCAATGTGCTCGCTGGCGCTGATCGTCAGTGTGGTTTGCATGGTTCTTATTATCTTGGCCCGGAGGATCGGCAAAGTCGGCGGCGCAATCGAGGGACACTAATAGGCGTGAGTCAAGAGGCATGAGGCGAGAGTAAGATGGAAGCTGGAACTGCGAAAAAATTGATCGAGAAGAACCTCTCTTACGACGAGGTAAAGCGACTCACGGTAAAACTGGTTCAGCATGCGAGCCCGCAGACAGAATTGCTCGAAGCCGAGCCGCAAGTTCTCGCGCTGATCCGCGATGTGGTGAAGCCAGAGCTGGAGCAGGCCGGCCTGCGGCCGTCCATCGATAAGATGGGCAATCTGATTCTGCAATTGAAGGGCCGGGAACGAACCGACCGGTTGATCCTGGTTGGTTACGCCATGTGCGCGGCGCCGAGCACGATGCAGAACCCTTATTCGGGCGAAATCGTTGACGGCGCGCCTTACAAATTGGACGGCGAGTGCGTCTGGGGGCGCGGCGCCTGTGAACAGAAGGGCAGCTTGGCGGCGATGCTGGCGGCGGTGCGCTTTCTCGGGATAAACAAAGTTGAACTGCCGAGCGATTTTTACTTCGTCGTCAGCACCGCGGGAGAAACCGGCAAACATGATTCGTTGGCCTACGTCCTCGATCACGGCAACGTCAATGCCGAGTGGTGTGTAATCGACGGTCCGCCGGAAATTCAACTCGGCAACAAGGGACGCGTAGACGTGCTCGTAATTGTGCGCGGGAAGCAGGCGCATAGCAGCCGGCCATGGGAAGGCATCAATACCATCGCAGGCGCAACGGAGGTTCTGCTAAGACTCCAACCGTTAATTCCGTATCCTGAGGAGAGATCTCATCCGGAGCTCGGCAAAGTCAGTCTGACTCCCAACGCCATCGAGAGCTTTCCCAAGGCAACGCACACAATTCAGAGCGAGTGCCGGATCATGTTCGATCGGCGTTTGCTGCCGGGTGACGACCCGGCCAAAGCGATTCAGCAGATGAAGGATGCCATCGGCAAGATCGAACCGTTTCAAATTGAAGTGCAACCGCGCGACTTCATGTATCCGAGTGAAGTAAAGAAAGACGCGGACGTGGTGCAGGCTTTGGAACAGGGCATACGGACGGTGCTCGGTTACGAGCCTCAGTTTTCTTTTTCGACCGCAGCCAACGACACTGGTCTTTTCAACCATCGCGGCATCCAAGCGATCAATTACGGCTCACGCGACATCCGCTTCCAGCACACCGACCACGACTTAGTGGCGGTCAACAACGTCTTCAATGCGGCGAAGGTGTTCGCCTTCCTGGGAATTCATCGATAGGAGCGGACAACAGCCGTTCAACGTTCAACGTGTTCGGCCGATCCGTGATCGTCTTTGAATCTTGAACGGCTATCGATTCGTTTCTTTCTCTTCACGGATCCGCTAACAGAATTCGGTCGACAAAACTCGACGACAAAAAAAGACGGCAGGTATTGCTCCTGCCGTCTTTGCGAGTTCGCGACTAGATTAGCTAACGGTCTCGCCAGCGACCGAAGCGGTCGTAGCGATCGTACCGGTCGTAGCGATTGTAGGCGTAATACCTGCCGAAAACCCGATCGGGGTTATTGACGATCTCCTGGCGAAGTCCCGGCCGGCGCCAGAGAAAACGCGCGAGGTCGTCGCGCTGGTCCATATATCTCCTGTTGTAAACCAAGTTGGGGTTTGCTCTCAGCTCAGAAGAAATCCGCGGGTGATCCCGTAGAAACAAGTGAAATTCCCGGATATCGTCGCGCAGACTACTCCAAGCTGCTCCCGGTGTGCCGAGTATAGAAAGCGCGAGCGTCAGCATGATCGCGACAGAGAAAACGTATTTCGAACGATTCCGCGTTTTCATGTGAATACCTCCTCTGCTCGATTGGACGATTGGGCGGGAGGTTTGTTTAGTAAGAAATATCAAAGCAAGAAGCTAATGGAAAATTGGTTATTTACGCCGATCGATAAACTATTTGACGGACAGATTGGCACCATGGGTTAGCATGGAGTTGAACGCTATCGCCGGAGCGCCGGAACTTTTAAAAACGGCGGCATAAGGTGATGGCCCGTATCGTTCTAACCAGTTGACGAGCGGACTGGTTGCGGAGCGGGGGGTTAGGAATTCGAAAACATGCGGGCCGGCTCTATAGCGCAATCCTTCGGCGGCGAGCCCGCCGTCGGCGATCTTTTCTCCTTTAGCATCGAGAAGTGCGCTGTAACATCTATCGATCGCGGAAAACTCGCCGACCGCAACGATGATTTTGTCAATGCCGACGATCCCGTTGGCGTGGTCGAATTGTTGTGGTATGCGCGCGTCACGCGGCGTGATGTCTTCGATCAGAAAAGGCGCGACTCCTCGGTGGCTACCGGTCGCCAGCGAGAGGAGCCATTTCAGCTCGAAACCATCGGGGCGTTT
>JBKOYE010000072.1:0-11196 GCA_046725275.1 Verrucomicrobiota bacterium | reverse complement strand
GTGTGGACAGGCCGTCGCGTATTGAGTGTGTCGGCGTGGCCAAGCGGCTCTCGATCCTCTTCGACGGTGCTCAACGTGCGGCGCGGTCAAACATACAGGTTCACAGTGGCACGGCGTTGGTGGGGCTCGAATAGTGTTGTTCTTGTTCCGCAAGGGCGGTTCTAACAGATAGACGACAGTCAATCATTGCGATCTGAGTCAGAGGGCTGATCTCCGTCTTGCCAGACCGGTTATAATGTCTGGCTTGGTACGGTGAACCTCGACGACACTGACTCGCGCTCAATCAAGTTCCGAAGGAGCTGGCTCTTCAAGCCATTCATCTGGCTAATCACTGTCACCGGATTTCTTTGTCGAGTCCTGCTCCTGACTTGGGCCACCGTGTCGATCTATTACTCGAATCTACCATGGGTTGGCTGCGACTGTCGCTGGCGGTGGCGTTCCTCGCGTTCGGTATTTGGGCCTTGTGGCTAACGCGCAGACCGGGAATGTCGATCGGTTTTGCAGGTCTGTTTCTCTGCGTGCTGGTCTGGTGGGATCTGCATCCGCCCTTCTCACGAGCGTCGATGGCGGCCAGAGGTAGCGGTAATGCCCCGAGCAACCATCGAGGGCGACCGCGTGCGCATCAACGGTTTTCGCAATTTCGAATATCGCGGCACGGATGATTTCACAGTGCTATACGAAGAACGCGAGTTTCTCATGTCGCATCTGACCTCGGTAGACTTCTTCGTATCCTACTGGAAGCAGGGACCAGTGGGACACACCTTCGTGAGTTTTAACTTCGACAACGCTCTTCCTCTCTGCATCTCCATCGAAACAAGGCCTGAGGTCGGCCAAGGCTTTGATCCGATCGCGTCGCTATTCAAACAATTCGAGCTGATCTACGTCGTAGGTGATGAGCGCGACATCGTACGTGTTCGCACCAATTACCGGAAGGAAGACGTGTATCTTTACCACATCCTGACATCACCCGAAAATGCGCGTCGACTCCTTCTGGTGTACATTGATCGGATCAACAAACTCGCTGATCACCCGGAGTTCTATCATCTGCTGAGCAACAGTTGCACGATCAACATCGTGCGTTACGCGAACGCCGCTGGCAGGATCGGCGGATTTGACATCCGTCATCTCCTCAACGGTTTCATCGATCGTTATGTTTATGGCGCAGGACTAGTCGACAACACCTTGCCTTTTGACGAGCTGCGCCGGCGTTCTCGGATCAACGACGCCGCGCTGGCTGCCGACGACGCTCCAGATTTCTCCCAGCGCATTCGCGCTTCTTTGCCTCTTCCGCGATCTTGAACAAGTTGCGATGACAGAACGTACCCGAGGAAAGGCATGAGCCCTCTCAAGGCTGCCACACAGGTTCTTTATGGCGTCGGTGTCGGTGTTACTGGCCGAGTCCTCTGCATCGGGCCCTGGCTCGTACGGAATTGTGTTGATTTTACTGTTTGTGTTTGTGCTGGCTGTGTCGTAGTCGCGGTCGATCCCTGTTCCTGACACGAAGCGAAAAACGCCATCGCAGCGAAGCCACCGAGCAATACCCAGATGTATTTGTTTGAGTTCATTATTAACTTTTGAGATCGATGCCGCCGAATGTCAAGCCTTGTTAGGTCATCGTTTTGCTGCCGCGATTCGTTTGCCCAATCCGCTTCGACGCGAGTCGTTGCGTTTTGTGCTGCTTTCAAGTGCCGCCGTCTGACCAATCTCCTCGTCTTTCAGAATTGTCAGCGATTCAACAAGCGCGAATCGAACCGGTACTCGACCGGCTGGCCGATTTTGATTTTTTTAAAATCGGGATGCTTGGGATTTAACAAAAAGTTCATCTCGCTCGCGCTCAGCACGCTGGGCACCGCAAGAGCGACGGACTTTCCCAGGCGAACCCATTCGTCGCCGATTTGCATAGTTTGAGAATCCGGCGGTTCTGCATTCCAATGCGCTGGCAGGTTTTTGACCGGAAAGCGCTCGGTCAGTTTGTCATCCCACTCCAGTCGAAACGAAAGGTATCGGTCGTCCGGAGAGAGCGGCGTTAGATGGACGAGCAATTCCAGCGCCGCGAGTGATTCGTGTTCGCTGACATAAATTACCGCCGTGTCTCGCGAGTTCCATCGGCCGCCGAAGATGCGCGCGCCTTCGCCGGTAAACGCACTATTAACGCGTGCCGCGCGAACGATTCGCCACGCAGACGGCATCAGCTATAAACACTGTATTCGATGCGCCCTAACAAGTTCTCAACCTCGCGCGCGCCTGTCTCAGTGCTCGCATAGTCGAGCGGGACTGCCCCGCCAAGACCGACCTGTGGATGTTTCAACCATGCTCGCGCTCTCTCGGCATCGCCGAAAACCGCCGTCGCGTGTCTGAGCAACCGTGAAAAACGGACCACTTTGTCCGATTCGTCCGGAGAGAGTCGCCCCGCCGCTTTCCGCCGCTGCAGAGTCGATCGTGAAATGCAAAGTTTCGCCGCAAGCTTCTCAAACGGTAGGTCAAGGGTGTCTTGCAAAGTCTTCAGCTCAGAAAAGCGCAGGCCTTTCTGAATTTTTTGAATCAGTTCCGTTGGGTGCGTTGATTTTCCACTTACTGCATGCTTATCGAGGGTTGCCGTTTTCATGAGGTGTGTGGACTGATTCAGTTGACACAACATGATGTGTCAATTGAGTCAAGTCAATATTATTTGTGGGTGGAGAGACGCGCCATGTGCGGGGGCTCGCGGAGCTCTGTCACTAATGTCGCGCCGATTTAGCCGCAATTTAGAAGATCACCCCGAAGATCCCGTGCTCCTCGTCGGCAATACCGGCGGTGAAATACATCCCGCCGTCAACCAGCAATAGGCCCCATAGACCTTCGAACCGTAGCGGAATGTTGAAGCGGTCCTTCGGTCTGCCGATAAAATTGCCGTTGCCCGAATCGTAAACATTGATACGGCCATCGCCGAAATTACCGACCCAGAGTTGTCCATTTGCAATCTCGAGGCCCCAGGGGGCATTGAGTTTGCCCTGAGAGATCAACCGCCGAATCAGCTGGCCATGCGTGTTAAACACGTCGACGAAACCACATCCAGGGCACGGGACATCATCCTCCCGGTCGGCGTCTTGTTTCGCGTAGGTCACGACCACGTTGCCGTTGAAGTTGCGAATTCCAAACGGCGCATAACCTGCAGGAATATTCGGATCAACGAACGGGAACCCGCTGGTCTGCAGAACGAAATTTTCGTTGTACGTCTCGACATGTCCGGAATGAAAATTGGTCGCGTAAAGAAAATTGTGATTGTTGGCCACGCCCATTGCCACGCCTTTGTAAATCGCGTCGGTCGCGCCTCGATCCACAGCTCTGAAGGCGTGCGTGTTATTAAGATTGGAGTTCCAGCCGGAAATCATTCCGTCTTCGCTGACGAAGATGAGTTTGGCGGGAAGTGTGTTGGTCCCGTTAGTGACCCGAAAGAAAGAGGTGTTGTTCCAGACGGTGTCGGTTGGATTCGCGCCTTCAGTGTTGCTCGCGCTCGCTGGAATCGTGATGACGAGCGGATTGTCGAAACTCGGCGAGGGCGTTCCGTCCTGACAATACTGAGTCGCAACTCCGGTTCCGTTATCGACGACAAATATCGTGCCCCAATTCGAGCGCGCCATGCCCCACGGGTTTACGACGTGCGAATCAGTTAGCTCGGCAACGCCATGGATATCCGATTGTAGATTTACCCAATTGAACCCCGTGGCTCGCGCGAAACCTGCGGTGACGAGTAATGCTGCTGCGATGAAGAGAATATTCCTGAGTCGAATAACAATAAGTTTCATGAAGACTTCCTTTCGTGTTTGAGGGTTTGCGATGAGCGCCCGCTCGTCGCATTGCGTCGGGCGAAGCCCAGTGAGACAGGCCCCGAAATCGCCCAGATCATCGCAGATAAAACTCCGCGAATGCCGTGAAGTTGCGCCTTACCGCTCTCATTCGAGCGTCCAGGCGGTAGGCTTGGCTTGAATTGTGCCGCTGTCAGGCGGCGATCTGGCCCAAAACGCTGCGGAGCTCGTGGAAATCCACCGGTTTCGCCAGATGGAAATCGAAGCCAGCTTTTCTGCCACGCTCGACGTCGTCACGCGCTGCAAAGCCGGATATCGCCACGGCTTTCACGGCTCCTTTTCGTTTCGCTTCCTCGATGACATCGTAGCCATTCCCATCTGGCAACGCGATATCACACAGCACAACGTCGAACTCTTTGGAGTTGATCATAGCCAGCGCGCTCCGGACGCCATCAGCCGTGGAAATTTCGTGGCCGAAATGATTTAAAAGCCGGGATAGGGCCTGGAGGGTATCGCCGTGATCCTCTACCACCAGAATTCGCAAACTCTTGCCCGGATTATACTCTTCCCTTGATCGCTCCTCGCTCATGTTCTTACAAATTTCGCCAAAGCCCTATAATCGGATTTCGTCTCGCGTCCAGATGCCATTTGCGTGTTACTGAAATGCTACAGTTGGAAAAACGTCCTGAGCCGGTGCAGGAAGTTGGCGGTGTACTGGCGTTCTGTTAATGCATGCTCGTCGGTGCTTCTGGCTTCTTTCAGGATCCCTTCGGTTTCCATTCTTCGTTGTGCAAGCAATTGACTCAACTGCTCCATGCAGCTTGGAGCATCACTTAGCACTTTCCCCATCACGGGTTTTCCGATTTCCATCACGTAGCAATCGCCGTCTGCGCGGACGGTAGCGCTGCGCGGTTCGCCGGTGAGCAGCGACATTTCACCGAAACAATCGCCTGCACGCAGCGTTGCGACTTGAATTTTCGATCCATTTTTTGACACGAAAACGTTCGCTGCACCGCGGAGCATCACGAACATCGACTCACCCGCGGCGCCTTCCTCGATCACCGGTTCCCCGCGGCCGAAAAGTTTGAGACGCGCCTGGTTGACCATTTGACTGAGTTGTTCTTCGGAAAGGCACTCGAAGAGTGGTTCGCCGCGCAGGATGGAAATGGCCTCTGCCTGTTCTTCCTGCACCGGTGGCGCCTTTTTGCGTTCAACGTGCAAGGTGCGAATCGGGAAAGGAATGGTGATACCCTGGCGCTTCAATTCGTACCACACATTCGTGCGCACGGAATCGTTGGTCTCATTGATCCGGGAGTGATTACCCATGTAGAACTTGATTTCGTAGGTCATGGCGTAATCGGAGAAATCGACCAGGAACACCCTTACAGGTGGATTAGCGAGAACGTTTTTGGCCCTCTGCGCAGCGCGTCTCAGTGCATCTTTTACGCGGTTGGGCGGCACAGTGTAATCGACACCCACCCGGATGCGCATTGCGTGGACCTCGGTGGGATAATGCAGATTAACGATCTGGTGGCTCACCATCTCGTTGTTCGGGATATCGAGATAAATGTCGTCGTTCGTGCAAAGCCGGGTGGAACGCCAGTTGATCTCGCGTACTTCGCCGTAGGTGTCGCCCACCTTCAACCAATCACCCACTTTATATGGCCGATTGATTTGGATCGATACGCCACCAATGATTCCGGCAAAGAGATTCTGTCCAGCGAATCCGAGGATGATCGCAACGACGCCGGAGCCGGCCAACAGTCCTTTCAATTGCGTCTCGGCGTGATAGCCGTAACTCAGAATAAACAGCAGGACGATCAGGAAAATAATGCCGCCGACAACTTCACGCAGAAAATGCGGAATCGGTGTCTGACGGTTCTTTTCGAAGTATAAGTCCCAAACGTAGCGATTAATCAGAGCAACAATCAGTGCGGTGCTCAACAAGATCGCTAAAGCGCCTACATGAAAGCGCCAGGGTGCGTGAACTCCGTACACCGTAATCGCGGCGTAGAAGGCGATGATTAAACAGAAAAGCCGAAAGACGAGGCCGAGATGGACACCGGCGCGACGCTTTAGGAACCGCCCAATGCCAAGGGCGACAAAAAACGTCACGAGGAATACCAATACCGTGATCGCACCGCGCTGCGCTTCGGAAACCGCCTGCAACATCGAGGCAATACTATACCAGAACCAGACCGCCGGAATAGTTTTTCTGCGTTACGTTTAAGAGCCGAAGTGGCTCCGCCCAGTAGCCGACCAGTTCTACTTCGGCGGGGCGAGAGCCAGCCACCCCCACCCCGCAAGGAAACAAAGACCACCCAGGGGAGTGACTGCACCCAGCCAACGGAGATTCGTTAGGGCGAGCAGATACAGGCTTCCGCTAAACAGCAAGATCCCGACAAGCAGCAGCACGCAAGCGCCGCGGTTGATGGTCCCGTAGAGCGCGAGCACGAGGAGCGCAATCGCATGTATGAAATGGTAAAACACCGCCTTGTTCCAGACATCGAGCATTCCATGCGCTTCCAGAGTTGATCGCAGACCATGCGCTCCAAATGCTCCCAAGGCCACCGCCAGGAAGCAAAGCACAGCTGCGATTCGAAAAAGTGCTACGGACATGTCGTGACTATGTCATTCCCAGCGAAACCGAGGAACTTCAAATTCTCGTTGTCGCTATTTCCAGCGACTTCGCCGCATCTCCAACTCCTTTTTCAAATCGTTCACCACTGATTGCCGACTGCGGCGAGTCGTTCTGATATAGAAAATTGTTCCAGCCGCTCCGATTGCCGCTGCTCCAAGAAAATTCAGGGCTGGCCCGAGTTTCCACAGGTACGCGCCGAAGATCGCACCGGTGCTGACGATTAGATCACGAACAAGATAGTAAGCACCCACCATTTGACCGCGTCTACCGGGGTCGCTGTATCTGATGATGAGCGCCTTGCGCGATGGATCGCCAAATTCTTTCAAGCCACGAATCACAAACGCGATGACCAGCATCGAAAAACTTCGAGACATCAACAAGATGATCGGAAAAAGCGTGAACATGATGAAAGTCACGACCACGAATGGTTCGCGGCGATATTGATCCGAATAATGTGAGGCCGGAATTATGCATAATATGGCGGCGAGCATTTCTATCGTGGTGAGAACGCCCACTTGCTGACCGCTAACGCCGATGTAATCCATCGCAAAAATCACAATCCACGCGTAGGGGACCCGTTCGCAAAAACGAACGAGAATGTCACTGAACAACAAATGCCGCATCGGCGAATTGAACTCGCGGAAGCTCCGCCAAAAATTCCACTGCTCGGATTTCGGTACCGTTCCCGCAGCGATTCGTGCATCCACCTCCAACTCCTCACGCAGTTGCCGTTGCACCAGGATTGTCAGACCGGAGAGAACGATCGAGACGAGAAGCGCAATTCGCACGCCGGGGATGATTCCGAAGTGATCGATTAACATTCCGCCGAAAATTGGTGCGATCATGATCGGTAAACGCTTGATCACTGATTGAACGCCTACGCCCATGGAATAGCGGTGCGCTTCGAGTGCGGCGCCGACGAGCGAAAACGTGGCCGGCAGTGAAAAACAGGTCCATGAAAGAAAGAGAAACATCCCGACTATGACTCCGCCCCAATTTGGAATCAGGAGAACGAGCGCGTAGCCAATGATTGAGACCACGTTGAAGATGATGAACGCATGTCGATGTCCCCAGCGGTCCGCAAGTACGCCACCGGGGTAAGCGTAGATTGCACCGAGCAAAGTGCGTAGCGCATCGTATAGCCCAATAACGAACACCGTTGCGCCGAGCGCTTGCAGATACTTCGGCACAAAACGCATCCAGAGTTCTTCGCCGGCGCCAATGACAAACATGGCGATGAGCAGGATAACGAGATTGCGTTTTAGCCCGAAGAAAGCAGCGAGGGATCTTAGAGCCGGCACGTTCGAGTTTTGTTGGATTTGCTCGAGTTATTCAAGCCGGTGTACGAACCGAAAATTGAAGCCGCTTTTTTCATTCGAAATCGGCGCACGGGTCTTGGCTCGCGCGATTTCTCTGCAAAAGTTCAGGCCCATAAACAAGAAGCAAATCTTTTTGAGGACAAAATGGACGGAAAAAAATCGGAACTCGTTACCAAGGTACCCCAGGTAACATTTTTATTCTGGGTCATTAAGGTACTCGCGACAACGCTCGGCGAAACCGCCGGCGACGCTGTAACGATGTCGTGGCTCGGCGAAACGAGTCCCGAGGCGAAGGGCACCGGCTATCTTATCGGAACGGGAATCTTCGGGGTCATTTTTATCGTCGCGATCCTGGTGCAGATCGGGGCCAAAAAATTTCATCCGTTTCTTTTTTGGCTGACGATTGTCGCGACGACGACGGTCGGCACGACGCTAGCCGATTACTGCACGCGATCGCTCGGCATCGGCTATACCGGCGGTTCAACCATCTTGCTTATCTGTGTGATTGCGTCGCTTCTGATCTGGCGCTGGTCGACCGGGAGCATATCGATCGAAACGGTGAGTACGCCGAAGGTCGAAATTTTTTATTGGGTGACAATCATGTTCTCCCAGACATTGGGGACGGCGCTTGGTGATTGGGTAGCCGACACGAATGAAATGGGCTATCTCGGCGGTGTAGCTATTTTCGGCGGATTACTTTTGTTGACCGCTCTTCTTTACTACCTCACGAGCTTTTCGCGCGTCATTTTATTTTGGGTTGCATTCATTTTGACGCGCCCGCTCGGAGCTACAGTCGGCGATTTTCTCGACAAGCCGATCGCGGAAGGCGGCCTGGCTCTGAGTCGTTATAACGCGTCAATCGCGCTCATGGTGGTGATCGTAGCCTTGATTCTGATCTTTCCACAAAAGCCTGCTTCAAAAGCGCATTGACTTCATTCAGTAAACAAACTGCATACCGAAATAGCCAATAAGCGCGGTCGGTTCAGCCGAGCGAAGCTCATGTCCCATCGACACAATCAATATGTAATTTTCCGTAAACTCGTGCCGCAACCCGAAATTCAGCGTGAGCACGTCACGACTAAAGTTCATTCGCGATTCGTCATGAAGCTCTGCCATCAGCATTGTTGGTTTCGTAAGATCGAATCCGCAAACAATTCCAGATAACCATTCGCTGCGGCCAACCGTGCTCGCTCGCGAACCCAACTCGGCATCGAGGTGCAACCGGCCGAACGCCTTCGCAGCTTGAAATGGAATTTGAAAGCGCGTGCCCTCTTCGGCGAGACCGCGGCGCACCGATGATTGTGTAACATTGAAAATTACGCGCGGAAACATCGACACGTCGAAGCCGTCCGTTGCCTCATCCAGAAAGCGCCATTTTACTGCCGCCTCGCTGCCGCCTATTCCGCCGATCAAGCCGTGGCCGCTTCGTTTCAGAAGTACAGGCGCGGTTTGCAACGTCAGCTGAATGCGGTCGCCCACTCCATAATTCAGATCGATCTCTGGCGCGTCGATAGGCGTCTCGCTTGAACGATGTTCGAATATGATCGCGAAGTTATTTTCCCATTTCCCGTTTCCCGGTGTCCCGGGATCGTCCGTGATCATCGGCGGACCACCCTGCCCAAATGCGATCCTCGCCGCGCATGCGAGGCTCACCGCAATCGCAATTGGTCGCATGTTTTTGAATCCTTCACCGCGAGAATGCCGGCAGCGCCGCGTTAAAGACCTCAGCTGTTGGTTTGGCGTTTGCACTCGGCATACAGCGCATCGTAGACGATGAACTCGCGGTCGAGAATTTCATGATCGCTCATTTCCAGTGCGCCAAAGCCACTGGCGATCCAACGAAGGCCTTCTCCTGCTGGATGCGGATCATGCGGGTTTGAGTCCGCCGCTCGAACGATTTCGCCGAGCAAAACAAGCGCCCGATCAGTGAGCGCGTATTTTTTCAATATCGAATTGAAGGATACGTCTTCGCCATGATGCCCGAGCTCGCAGTTCGGAACGTCGAAAACGGTGCCATCCTCGATTTTTGCCCACTCGGTATCGTGCGACAGGAAAACAAACTCCGCGTCGGCATCGATGAATTTCTTGATGAGCCACGGGCACGCGACCCGATCAACTTTAATTTTTTCGCGAGTGATCCATTTCATAAGCTATAGTCATGACTTGTGGCAGCCTGGTTCTGGTACGCGGTCGTTGCTGCTGTGCTTTATGGCGCGCATCAAATCTTCACCCGGATGGCGGCCGATCACATTGGCGAAGGCCTCGGAGGCTTTGTAGTCGAAGCGACTGCGGCATTGTCGATCCTTGCCTATCTTGCATTCCTCTGGTTAGCGAACCGCTGGGATCAAAAATCGAGTCCACACGGGATTATCTATTCTGTGCTTACCGGTATCTGCGTAGGCGCAGGAACAATCGTATTCTTTCTACTCTTCCAAAAAGGCGGTCCGCTCTCTTCCGTTCCTGCCATTCTGGCGGGCGGCGCTGCCATCATGGCTGTGGCTGGGATCTTGTTTTTTCGCGAAGCGCCATCCTGGCAGCGGATTGTGGGGATCGTGTTTGCCATCATCGGTTTGTTCCTTCTGCGCACATGAAAATCGAGGTTTCATTCGATTTGATAACAACGGATTTCTGCTTGTTGTGAGCCTCGATGGGGAATCGCCACGAAGAACGTGTCGCGTTCTGGAAAAAAGAAACCGGTGCGAGCGCCATTTGCTGTATCCATTTTCGTTAAAGCTTTGTAAGTGTTTGGATCGACTTGCTCGATAATGTCGATTTTGCCGGCGCCACAGATCACATAAATGCGATTACGTTTACTGTCGTAGAAGACGTCATCGGCGTCGCCGGAGATATCGACCTTTGCAACAACGTCGCCCGAATCGGTGTTGAGGACGATCAGCCTAGAGGGAACCCGGCAGCCGACAAACAATCGATGATTCGTTTCATCAAGTGCCATGGGAAAATTCGCAAAGGCTAGATCTGTTTTCCATGTCGCAACTACATCTCCGTTATCACGATTGACTACCGCGACGTGACGCGAGTTAGGAACATTGACGAAAATTCGGTTACCCTTTTTTTCCAACTGAAAAGCTTCCGGATGCGCGCCGACCTTGATGGAACCGACTTGTTTCCCGTCGGCCGCGTTAACCACAGCGATGCCACCGCTGCCGAATCCGACATAGAATTTTTTTCCCGCGTCATCGTAACGAACGTTGTCGGCGTCATCTTCAAAGTTCAGTTCCCCGACAGTTTGGAATGATTTTCCATCGTAGATTTTGCAAATACCGCCCTTGTCATTGGCAACGAACAAACGATTGACTTCCCGGGCATATCCCACTCCCTGCGGTGCGCCGAGGCCAGTGATCGAGTGAACGCGCTCGCCGTTTCGCAAATCGATTACTTCGACGCTGTTGTTTCCCAACGCGCAGACGAACAACCGCTGGTTTGATGGATC
>JBKOYE010000009.1:0-22921 GCA_046725275.1 Verrucomicrobiota bacterium | reverse complement strand
CGCCATGCTTGATGGCTGTCGAAACTACAAGACGCCATTTCGGCTGCGCTCTTCTGATGATCTTGGTGAAATACCGATCGAGCAGAAGATTGTGCAAATCGCCGTCGCGTTGGTACGCCTCAACGATGCGGTTCAGGAATTTTGCGCGAATAATGCAGCCGCCGCGCCAGATCGTGGCAATATCACTTAGGTTCAGGTTCCATTCGTAGGTCGTGCTTCCAGACCGAAGCAGCTCCATTCCCTGTGCATACGAGATAATTTTCGAGGCATAAAGAGCGTCACGCACGGCGTCGATGAAACGATCACGATTGCCTTTGAACGTTCGACGTCTCGGCTGCGGCAGAATTTTGGAAGCCGCTACGCGCTCCTCTTTCCGTGATGAAATCACGCGCGCTTCGACTGCGGCATTGATTGTGGAAATCACGACGTACTGCTTGATGGCAGCTTGAAGTGTCCAGATGCCTGTTCCCTTTTGACCGGCCTTGTCGAGGATCATGTCGACCAACGGCTTGCCGGTGTCGGGATCGATTTTGCGGAAAATCTGCGAGGTAATTTCGATCAAATAACTCTCAAGCTCACCTTTGTTCCATTCTCCGAAAGTGTCGGCAAGTTGCGCCGCATCCATTCCCAGGATGTCCTTGAGAATAGCGTAGGCTTCGCAAATCAGTTGGATGTCTCCGTACTCGATTCCATTGTGCACCATCTTGACGTAGTGACCGGCGCCATCGGGTCCCATGTATCGACAGCACGGTTCGCCATCCACTTGCGCTGCGATCTTGCGGAAGATCGGCCCGATAATATCCCACGACTCGCGCGACCCGCCCGGCATGAGAGACGGGCCCTTAAGCGCGCCTTCTTCGCCGCCGGACACGCCCATGCCGACAAAATGAATTCCTGTGCTCTCCAACTCCTTGCCGCGACGCTGGGTGTCTGTGAAGAGAGAATTGCCGCCGTCAATGATGACATCACCCCCCTCGAGCAACGGCGCCAGTTGCCCGATGACTGAGTCCACTGGCGCGCCCGCTTTCACCATCATCATTGCTATGCGCGGTTTTTTCAGTGCCCCGACAAATTCCTCGAGCGTGCGGGTTGGCTGAATGTTTTTCCCCTGGGCTCGTCCGGTGGCGAATTTTTCCGTGACCTCGGTGGTGCGATTGAACACGGCGACCGAGAAGCCCTTAGATTCCATGTTCAAGACGAGGTTTTCGCCCATGACGCCGAGGCCGATCAGGCCAATATCACATTGATTCGTGTTCATTTTCGTATCTCCTTTGTGGCTGCCCAACGCAGAAGGATTCACTGTAGCGAGCAGTTTAAGCGCATGGCAAATGTCGTTTGTGAAATTTTAGTGACTGAAGCGCCACTTGAGGCGTCGCCAAAAAACCACGGTGGCGATGCAGGAGCGATGGTCGAGTTTTGGGGAGTGGTGCGGAGATTTGAGGATGGCTGCGAAATCGAGGGAATCGACTACGAAGCGCATCGTGAAATGGCGGAGCACCAGTTGCAGAGGATCGCAGAGCGGGTGACCGAGAAGTTTGGGCTTAATCTTGTTATCATTCACCACCGAATTGGATTTATCGCGGTTGGAGAACCATCGCTTTTCCTGCGAGTGGCAAGTGCCCATCGCAGCGAGGGGTTTCGAGCCGCTCAATGGATCGTGGATGAGTTGAAGAAAAAAGTGCCGATATGGAAGAAGCCACGGTTTAAGGCGGACCGACAGCGACACGCGGCCCGCAGGGCGGCGGCTCCTGTATGAACTGGGCGAACCGACTTACTCTCAGCAGGCTGGCGTTGACCGTGCTTTTTGTGGTGGCGCTCAGTTCCTCCTGGCAATATGCACGCACCGCGGCGCTCGTGATTTTCCTGATTGCCGGCCTCACCGATTTGGTCGATGGCGAGATCGCCCGGCGCTACGGAGTCATCACAAACTTCGGCAAATTGATGGATCCGCTTGTGGACAAAATCATGGTGGCAGCAGCGTTTATTTCACTGGTTCCTCTCAAAGCCGTGCCCGCATGGGCAGCGACAACAGTTGTGGCGCGGGACTTTCTCATCACCGGTCTGCGGCTAATGGCCAGCGCCAAGGGACGAATTCTTCCGGCCGAATCGCTGGGCAAACAAAAAACATCATGGCAAATCGTCACGATTATTTTCTTTCTCGCGCTCCTGTCGATTGCGGAACTCCAACACGCGAATGAAACATCCACATGGTGGCTTCGCGCGTGGGGCGAAGCCGGGCCGGTCCTGGTATGGATTACCGTGGCTCTAACGATTTATTCCGGGCTCCGCTTCGCCTGGCGAAATCGCGATTTGCTTGCGCCGGATCAATAGCGGGCAACGGGAATCGAACCCGCATTTCGGTCTCCGCCCTTCTCCGACTCGTTAGGACGACCGGAAATAGCTAAGAACGTGTTGAGAAACGTCGATCATGTTTGCAATCAAAAACGGCTCTGGCGGAATTCGGCAATCTCAAAAGGCCATCGTGTCTTGGAAAGTTCCGCGCCTGACGAACCCCAGGCTGTGATTGTCACGATGCTACCACCGTGAAGCCGACCTTTGCGGCGTGATTAAAGGGAAAACTGCGGCAGGTAAGCGGCTTTGTCACCAGCTTGCCATCTCGACAGCAACTCAAATTCAATCTGATTTTTTTCTTTTGGCGGCTGCTTAACTTCCTCAACAAGCTGCGCGTGTCGCAATTTCAATTGCGGCGTGGACAGGGATTGAAAATTCTTGCTTTCCGAGGCGCAACTGACAGCCAAAAGAACAATCGCCAATAACGGTACCAGCTTCATCGAATCGCAGCGTAGCATGGTAAGGTTCGTTCGATCAAGGTGAAAGTAAGAATGGGACATCCTTTATTAAACGTGCGCCCGGCTTACGAATCTCAGCCGTTGATTCCGACGGGCGCACGATCTGGATTGCCGACGCACATCGCAGCGACGGAAAGCGTTTCATTGTGCGTGCGGATGAAAAGCTCACGGCGTTTCTTGGAATTGGAAACAGCCATCAGGGAAGACGATGTTTGACGCTGAAAAACGCCGAATTACGAAAGCAAAGGTTGCTGATCCGATGGTGCGTGTAATAACATCGCCCGCAAATGAGCACACATGGACACTCTCATCTTGAGGGCAAGACGCTGTTCTTTAATGGCCCTGCGAACATTCACGAGAACAGACGAATCGCCAAGTGGCCCTACCATTCGCAAAATCGAGAAATTCGGTCGGTTGAGAGTCGAAGGCATTTTACCTCTTGAAATGAGCGGGCAACGGGAATCGAACCCGCATGGCCAGCTTGGAAGGCTGGAACTTTACCATTAAGCTATGCCCGCATCGGATAGTGAATAGTGACAAGTGACCAGTGACTAGTCAAAGCGATTGCGGGTCGCAATCGCAGTTTGCTGCGGCGATCGCTATCCTTTGAATGCGGTGGCGACCAGCGTGGCGTTGTGTCCGCCGAAACCGAAGGAATTATTGAGTGCCACGCGCACTTTCTTTTCGCGGGCGACATTGGGGGTGTAATCGAGGTCGCATTCTTCGCCCGGATTTTCGAGGTTGATCGTGGGCGGAATTACAGAATCGCGTATCGCCAATGCACAGGCGGCCATCTCGACTCCGCCTGCGCCGCCTAACAAGTGTCCCGTCATCGATTTGCTGGAACTGATTGCGACCTTGTATGCCTGTCCGCCAAAGATTTCTTTGATGGCGCGCGTTTCGCAAAGATCGCCAATATCGGTGGATGTAGCGTGCGCGTTGATGTAATCGACATCCTCCGGTGAAATCCGCGCATGTTCGAGCGCCAGTTGCATGGCGCGCGCCGCGCCTTCGCCATCGGGTGGCGGCGCAGTCATGTGGTAAGCATCGGCGGAGACGCCGTATCCGGTGATTTCACAGTAGATTTTGGCTCCGCGCGCCCTGGCGTGTTCCAATTCCTCAACGACGACAATTCCTGAGCCTTCGCTCATCACGAACCCGTCGCGATCGCGATCGAACGGGCGGGACGCGCGCTCGGGCTCATCGTTGCGGGTGCTGAGCGCCTTCATGGCTGAAAAGCCTGCGACGCCGATTTCCACAACGGACGCTTCCGACCCGCCAGCGAGGAAAATATCAGCGTCGCCGAATTTAATAATTCGCCACGACTCACCGATGGCGTTATTCGATGTGGCGCAAGCGGTGACGATACAAAGATTAGGACCGCGCAAGCCGAACTCCATCGAGATCACGCCCCCGGCCATGTTGCTGATCAGCATAGGGATGGTGAACGGGGAATTTCGCCCGGGTCCCCTTGTCAACAGGATTTGCAACTGGTCCTGCAACGTTTTGAGGCCGCCGATTCCGGTGCTAACCATCACACCGAAACGGTCGCGCTGTTTCAGATTGTCAAGGTCGATGCCGCTGTCTGCGACCGCCATTTTTGCCGCTGCCATTGCAAGATGGGTGAATCGGTCGGTACGGCGCACGTCCTTTGGATTGTTGAAGAAGGGTTTCGGATCGAAATTGCGGACTTGTCCCCCGATGCGGCAATCGTATCCGGTGGTATCAAACGCGTCGATCGTATGAATGCCGCTTACGCCGTTCTTGAGATTCGACCAAAACGTCTCGATGTCGTTGCCAACCGGGGTGACAACACCCATGCCAGTGATGACTACTCTGCGCTCGGCCATGGCGTTATTGCGTTAAAGCGTTGAAGCGTGGAACCGTCAACTCGTTCCCATGCCGACGTGTTGCACAGTTTGGAAGAGTTTTCCTTCCGTCCTGATGGAAGGCGCGATGATGATCTCGGTTTGCTGGAACTCAGGAATGTTGCGTGCGCCTACATTACCCATGCAAGTCGTGATTGCGCCAACGAGATTTTGGCTGCCGTCGTCCACTTCCGCCGGACCGAAGAGAATTTGTTTGAGTGAGCCGGTGGTGCCCACCTTGATGCGTGTGCCACGCGGAAGGTTAGCGTGCGGAGTGGCCATGCCCCAGTGGTAGCCGCGCCCGGGCGCTTCCTGCGCCTTGGCAAAGGCGCTGCCAACCATGACCGCGTCTGCGCCGCAAGCGAGCGCCTTACAAACGTCGCCGCCTCTGCTCATTCCACCGTCGGTGATGATCGGCACATACCGGGAGGTTCTCTTGAAGTAAGCATCGCGCGCTGCCGCGCAATCGACCGTGGCAGTGACCTGCGGCACACCCAGTCCGAGCACACCACGCGAAGTGCAAGCCGCTCCGGGCCCGACACCAACCAAAACCGCAGCCGGACCGCACTCCATGATCTCTAGCGTCACGTCGTACCCGACTGTGTTTCCAACGATCACAGGAATGCGCATCTCGCGGCAAAATTTTTCCAGATCGAGCGACTTGTACTCCGATGAAATATGCCGGACGGTGGAAACCGTGCTCTGCACAACGAAAACATCCGCGCCAGCGTCTTGCGCGATCCTGCCAAATTCCGCGGCGCGCTGAGGAATTGAACTCACCGCGGCTACAACGCCGGCGTCTTTGATCTGGCGCACACGCGCCGCAATGAGATCCTGCTGAATGGGTTCCTGGTAAATTCGCTGCAGCAGCGCGGTAATTTCGGATTTATTTGCTTCGACTACTTTTTGCAGAACTTCCTGCGGGTTTTTGTACCGCGTTTGCACTCCTTCGAGGTTCAAAACGGCAAGCCCGCCCAGTTTGTTCATGGCGGTAGCGAAGCCGACATCCACGACGCCATCCATGGCGCTGGCGAGAATGGGAATCTTCATCTCAAGCGGTTCGGCGTCTTTGCGGGGCAAACGAAACGTGATGTCCACTTCGTTAGGGTTCATCGTCACGCGCCCTGGCACGAGCGCGATCTCGTCGAAGCCGTAGGTCACGCGTGCCTTGCGGTTTCGGCCTATCCACATTCCCATGTCAAATTTTCTCCATCCTGAATCGTTCGTTTAAACTTCCGCAGTGCGGGCACCGGGGAAGCAGCGCATCGGTCCGATCTTCAAACTCGAACGCGCAAATCACACAACGCAACCGGTGCTGCAGAGCCCGTCGCTCTCGCCGCCGGCGGTTCCATTCTCCCACTATCCAGAATAGAAACACCGCTGCAAGAAAAAGCAGCAGATAAATGGTGACAAGAGTGGCAAGACTGACGCGAATCACGGCGTGACGGTGGCTGCCGGTGCTTGCTGCGGGCGCGCGACCTCGCTGCCCCATTGAATTGTGGCCATGCCCCAAACGAGAGAGGAGCCAGGTTCAGTGCCGGTTCCTCTGTTGCGTGAGAAACGGCTACGGACAAGCTGCAACCGACCTTGTTCATCCAGTGCCGGGTCCCCTGATGAGTTGATCGGAAAACAATACCGGATTTCCCCAAAACCGTTTACGCCAACGCGAAACCGGAGCGCTTCAGGTGTTTCTTCGTTCGACGCGGTGAAGCGTGACTGGGGCACGCTCGGAGCGCCAAACTGATCGAGTTCGCTAGAAAAGGAAATGTATGTTTTGCCGGTGCCTCCGGCAGAGACGGTTTTCCGCGAGAAAGGGCGTACGGCGCCCGGTGGCCGGGAACTTGGAATGCGCAGATCGGGCTTTAACCCCGGAATCTCCTTCAGAATCGGCTCTAACGCGGAATAGGATGGCACATGCTCAGTCGTTGGGAGGGCGCCAAGGCTTGCCCCCGGCGGCGGATGAGTGGTGAAAACGAGCGCCGGATCTTCTGCATCGATCCAACGAAGCAGTGTCCGGCCTTCTTCGGACTCGGGCGCGATGAATGTAACACGAGCCGGCGGCGGCAGCAGCGCCACCGGCGTTGGATAAACAATTTGAAAGAGATAAAAGCACAGGGCATGCGCGACCAGGGACAGCACCAGGAAAACTGCGAGCACCGCCTTCTGCTGCCGAGGCGAATCCCAACTGAAGAGAAGCGGCTCGGCCACAACGTCGGAGACACCGCTGTTCATCGTGGCGGAGTGGCAGCGAGCGCTACCGAAGTGATGCCATGTTCAAGCGCAGCATTTGTCACTTTGGCAACTGTTTCGTAGGAAGCAGAACGGTCAGCCTTGATGATAATAGATTGGTCCTTCCGTTTGGCCGCATCGAGTAGTTGCCCGAGCTGCTCCATGGTAACTCGCTGGTCCTGAAAATAGATCGCGGGAACTGCGCCGCCCGTGATACTGATAATTTGCTGGTTGCTCTGCGGTCCCAGCGTAAAGCGCGAGAACGGCATCGAAATGGAGACGCCTTGTTGCAGGATAAAATTCGAGCTCAGCAACAGAAAAAATGCGACCAAGAAAGCGAGATCAACCAGCCCGATAAGCAAAAGCCATCCGAAGTTATAGTTTGTTGTTCGGCTGAGTTTCATGATCAATGCTTTAACGGTCCCACCCTTACAACGATTCAACCCGACGGAGCCGTTCGTCGTCAAAGGTCCTGGCGTGCTTCAATTTCACGCGCCGCCTCATCACGTTGTTGGAAACTGATAATGCCGCTGATCGGACGGCTTTCAGTCAACATGTGGACAATCTCAATGCCTGCGCGTTGCATGTCATGCATCATCGTGTTCACGCGAGAAGAGAGATAGCTGTAAGCGACAAACGTCGGTGTTGCCACCACAAGCCCAGCCGCAGTGGTCAGCAAACTCTTGTAAACGCCACCGGAAAGCTCGGTGACTGTGGCATAACCACCGGTCGATGCGATTGTGCCGAAGGCATCGATCATTCCTGCAACGGTTCCGAGCAATCCCAGCAACGGGGTTAGGAAAGCAATGGTAGCAAGCACGGGAAGAAACCGCTCCAGTTTGGGTACTTCGAGCTGGGCGGCTTCCTGCACAATGTCCCGCAATTCGGCTCGAGGCGCGTCGTGCCGGATAATCGCAGCATGAATCACTCGCGCTACGGGCCCCGGCGTGCCGGCCGATTCGTGCAGCGCCTCAGCGAAATTGCGGCGGCGAATTAAATTCGACAATCCTTTCAAAAATTCGCCCACATGAATGGTTGCGCGGTGAAAATAAAAAAGGCGCTCGGCGAAGACAGCAATGGAGATGATGCTGCATGCAAGAATCGGCCACATCAACAATCCGCCTTTTTGGATGTAATCAATCACGCGAAGTTTTTGTAACTCTCTTTGCGGGCTGTGGCAAGGGACTTTCCCCTTTCGGTTTGTCACAGTGCGCGTAGAGTTTTGTAGCTGTATAAATTGTGATGATCCCCCCGGTCAAAGGTTCAAACCTTGGTGAAGCGTACCCGTTTGCCCGCATCAACTCGCACATCGCGTTGCCGCTCGGGAACTCCTCGATCGAGTCGCCCAGGTAATCATACGCGCTCTTCCTTTGTGTTAGAAACGAGCCAAGCAACGGCAGGCACCGATGCAAATAAAAGCGATAGGCCGCACGCAATATCGGCGTGCTCGGCAATGAGAACTCGAGCACGAGCAGGTGACCATTGGCGTTAAGTATGCGGCACATTTCACCAAGCGCGGCTGAGTAGTTTTCCAAGTTGCGTAAGCCGAAGCCAATGGTAACGCAGTCGAACGAGGCATCGGCAAACGGGAGTCTCATCGCATCGGCCAGTACGACCTGTCGCACGCCTTTCTGCTGCGCAAGCTCCAGCATCTCGGGGAGGAAATCGACGCCCGTGATAGCCGCGTCCGGCAACTTCTTCTGCAGAGCGAGGGCTAAATCTCCCGTGCCGGTGGCAAGATCAGCAATCTTATCTGGCCGCCAGCCGGCGACGATATCGGCCGCGCGCGCTCGCCAGTAGAAATCGATGCCACAGCTGAGCACATGATTGGCGAGATCGTAGCGTCTCGCAATCGAGCCGAACATTTCGCGGACATGCGCCGGTTGAATAGTCATGTCACAGTTTGTGCCAAACAACACTTGAAGGGGTATGACGATCCATCTTGTGACTCATGAATAGCTAACGACCTAACAATGAGGAACAAGCCCTGCAACTCGGCATAAAAATTACTGATTGCCATACTCGGCAACTACGGCTATCTAGCGGAATGGACATATCTCTTAAAGATCTACAGGAGGCGATCTCAATTCGCCAGCAAATCGATAACCTGCAACGACGCCTTTCCTCTCTTTTGCGAGGTGCACCAAGGCCAGCTGCTCCGGCGACCACCCGACGCTACTTCTCGCCTACGACGCGAGCTAAGCTTTCGGCAGCCGCCAGAGCTCGTTGGGCGAGGACGAAAGGCACCGGAGGAGCAGCGCCTGCCAGGAGAAAAGGTCAGCTCACGCCCGCCGGGCGAAGGAAGCTTTCCCAGTTAATGAAAGCTCGCTGGGCGGCAAGAAGAAAAGCAGGAGGAACGAAAAAGGCTCCGCCTCGCAAGAGAGGCACACTTACCGCTGCAGGTCGAAAAAGACTCTCGGAGTTGATGAAAGCTCGCTGGGCAGCGAGAAGAAAAGCCGGCGCTAAATAGCGACTGCGATCGCGACCAGGATCGAGCAGTTGCTCGTGCCCATATCGAAGATCGTTGGGACAAAGTAACTGCTCGCGAGAGGACTCGAACCTCCACGGGTCTCCCCATACGGTCCTGAGCCGTACGCGTCTGCCAGTTCCGCCACGCGAGCAAAAGGAGGGGGCTCTTACAATGCGCACCAGGCAGCGTCGCTGCAAGGTGAAATCCGGACAGATTGCCGGTTTAACTCAACCCGATCGTTTCTTGCGCGCGCGCACCTCCAATTGATGCGCTTTGCGCACCTGACCAAGGGAACGCAGGAGATCAGCGTAATTGGACACGACAATGTCGTAATCTTTCGAAGGCTTATCCTCCACTTGTTCCCAGCTCTTGAGCGAGGATTGATACAGCTCCGCCGCCCTGGCGTAATCACCGCGTGAATGATAGACTACCGCTAGGTTGCATTTCGACTGCGCGATGTCGGCGATCGGCCGCGGCTGCAATTTCTCCCGGATCGCCAACGCGCGCAGATGTAATTTCTCGGCCTCGGTATATCGCCTTTCGTTGGTATAAAACACCGCCAGATTGTTGAGCACCGAGGCCACATCGGCGTGGTCGGGTCCGAGTTGCTTCTCATAAATCTCCAAGGCGCGCAGGTAACACGGCTCCGCTGCCTTTTGCCGACCCGACTTGCGTAGAATGAGAGCAACGTTGTTGAGCATCGTTCCGATGTCTGAATAAGGAACGTCTTCGACTTCGGTTCCGGCAGCTATTGCTTTCTGGTAGAAATCGATCGCTTCTTCGGATTGACCAAGACTGTCAAACAACAAGGCCAGTCGTCGTGCTGAGCGGTAGATGGCCCGCTGATCTGGCGGATTTCCCTTCTCCAGGATTGCATGCGCCTTAAGCAAATAGGCCTCGGCTCCAGCGTGATCTCCCTTTTGTTCGAGGAGCTGGCCTAGTTTCTCAAAACTGGTGGCGAGTGCAGTCTGGTTCCCTTTGAACGCGCGTCTGGCAACTTCAAGCGCGGTCTCGGCGACCCGGATTGCCTGCGGCAAACGGTTTGTAGCGCGCAGATTATCAAGCTTGTCGTTGAGGATGGCCCAAAGCTTCTCTTCACCTTTCATCTCATCACCATCCCTCGCTTAGTTGAGTAACTAATCGGGTGGCGAGATCCTCAGTGGCGAGCGGCAAAGCTTGTCGTTCGTCAGTTGTTACGTCGCTGCTGACGAAGAAGCTGGTGGTACCGGTTGTTTCGCCCGGGCCGGCCAGCTGTTTGCCGTCTCGTGTAGTCAACGAATATCTTAGACTCAGGGCCAGATTAAATTCGGTTGTGGCCAGCACATTGCCGCGCACCGAGCGCGCGGGCAGCCGCGTGATACGAGATATTTCCCCGTTCAAAGTAGCATCTGCCTTATCGTCGCTTGTAATCTGAAAAGTGCCGTCTTGTTGGAATTGTTTGATCACCGTATCAGTGACCAAAACCTCGATGCGCGGTACGAGCGTGCGATTTTTAAACGTGGGCACGGCAATGGTGTGGATGTCTCGCAGATAATATGGTTTTACCGGCCCGACGTGGTAGCCAAGGCAACCCGAAACTGCGAGGCAGAAGATTGCCGCAAGTGAGGCTTTCAAGGCGCCGGTGAGGCAGACGCTTCGGGGGAGGTCGATGCTCCCGGAGCGTTGGAAGGATCGGAGCTTGAGCTCGTGCCCGGCACAGGGAACAGAGGTTCCGGCGCAGTAGTCGTATCGGGTGCGAGCGAAGCCGGCGGGGGAAGCGAACTGTCCGATTCTGACGAAGGCAAAGGCACCTCATTATTCGGTGCGCCCGGCCGGCCGGATCCAGTTCCCGCACTACGAGCTCCCTGCGCGTCAGGTTTTTTCTTGGCGTTCTGCGATACGGGTATCGCAGGCTGAAGCGCAGCATCGCCGAATTTTGCACGCAGCTGATCGATCCGTTTCTTGGCCTGGTTGCTTTCCTGTGAGCCCGGTTGCTGTCGAATTACTTCGTTGTAGTAGATTACGGCAGCGCGATAATATTTTTGTTTGTCGTAAAATTTCGCGACCTTGTAAGAATTGTTTGTCTGTTTGTGCTCAAGAATGTCGAGATTCTTGCGCGCTTGCGCTGCTTTCTCGCTTTTGGGATAGTGGAAAAGGAAATCTTGGAAAGCTGTTTTCGCATTGGCTGCGGCAGCAGCGTCATTTGTGCCTAGCTGCGAGGCCGTAAACCAGATGTAACCGATTTGATATTGGGCATCGATCGCTACCGGCTCGTTTGGAAACTTGTCCACCACCGCCTGGTAAGCTTGGATGGCCGCATCGTTCGCGCCCTGTTTTTCACGCGCAAGGCCAATATCAAACTGTGCTCGCGCCGTGTATTTTCCATACGGCGCGGTGCGGACAACATTGGCGAAAATCGTCACCGCCCGATCCAACGCTGACGCGACGGGAATTCCCAACACCTTCAATTTCTTGCCGTTCAGATAAATCTCGCCGACGCGGAACTGTCCCTCGATCGCGTCGTCAAAATGCGCGCTGCTCGGATATCTTTCGACCAACTGGAGATATGAATCGGCCGCCGGAGTGTATTGACGTGTCTCTTCCTGCAATTGAGCAGCGCGATAAAGAGCCGTCGGAGCCAGCGCGTCTTTAGGGTGGCGTTTGATCAGGCTCCTGTAAGCCCTGATCGCCCGTTTAAGGTCACCGTCTTTTTCCGCCTTCTGTCCAATCTGATACAGCTCCGCTGCATCCCCGCTCATCTCTTCTTCGCCCGGCGGCACGTACTTGGCTTTTTTGCCGGGCTGAAAGATGATAGAACCGGTGCCCGGTTCGGGTAAAAGGAATAGTGTGACAGCGATAATGAAAAGGGCGCGAATAACCAGTTGCATCCAAGTGTGGCAGGGTAGTTGACTAATCCAGCCCGTCAAGTTTTCAACGCACTCCTCTCTTCTGACGTGACATCTTTTCCGACGGGCAAAACCGAATAATCTCTCGATTCCAATTGAATCTGATCGACCAGCAAAAAATCCGCATCGGCTCGTGCGCCTGGAGCTTCGAAGACTGGCGCGGTGTCTTTTACCCACAGAATTTGCCGGAGGCACACTGGCTGCAATTTTATGCCGGGTATTTCCCCTCCGTTGAAGTGGACTCGACGTTTCACGCTGCTCCGGCGGAAAACAGCGTGCGTCGTTGGGCAGAAGCAACTCCCGCTAATTTTCGGTTTACCTGCAAGCTTCCCCGTCAGATCACGCACATCTGCCGTCTCCGCGATTGCGCAGCGGAGCTAAACTCGTTTCTCCGCGCTGTCGAGCCACTTGCGCCAAAGCTCCAGGTGATTCTCATTCAGCTGCCGCTTTCTCTGACGCCGAAGGACGGCAAGCAGGCGCTGCGCAAATTTCTTGTGCAATTGCCGCGGGATTTCCGCTTTGCGATTGAATTTCGACATGCCAGCTGGCATCGACCGCAGTTTATCCGGCTGGTGGAAAAGTACCGCATCTGCTGGGTCTGGGCCGATACCACCCCGCTCAACGAGCGAAATCTTGCGCCCTTCGAATTTCTGCCGTGCACCACCGATTTTCTTTATCTGCGTTTGCTTGGCGATTACGCAACCAAATACGATGTCGATGGCGGCCACGTCCATCGTTACGAAAAATTACTCTGGAAGCGCGAAGCCGCGTTAGAAAGTTGGTCGCTAAAGATTCAGCGGCATCTTCCCGACGTACGCGGTGTATGGGCATTTTCCGGCAATCATTTCGAAGGGTTCGCGCCCGAGACCTGCCAACGCCTCGCCCAGCGGCTCGGCTTTAATCTTCCGCTACCTTCGCAAACCGAACAGGCGTTTTCGGCAGACACACGGTCGCAGCTTGATCTACAGTTGTAGCGGCAGCTCGGCACGTTCGTGTTTTTGAAAAGTGCAGACCTGCCGAATCCCCAGTTCGTCGATTTTGGCCGCGAGCCTCGCAAAATTTTCACCCAACTGCACGTGTGAGTGTGCGTCAGAGGCCGTCGTGAACGGAATTCCCTTGTCGATCGCGAGCTCGATAATTGGATCGCCAGGGTAAAGTTCGTTCACTGGCTTGCGCCAGCCGGCGGTGGAAAGCTCAATCGCGAGGTTGCGCCTGCGAATAAATTCCAGTGTCTCATTGATCAAACCGGCGATGTGTGCCGTCGGGCGATAACCATGGATCTTGATTAGATCCAGATGGGCAAGACAATCGACCAGCCCGGTCGCGACTAGTTCGCGGATGCGCCGGAAGTAATCAGCATAAATGGCGTCAATGTCCCTGCCGTCGAATTGCGCTGCGCCATCCGGCACAGTGTCAAACATCTGATCGGCGCGATCCAGGAAATGCACCGAGCCCAGTACGAAATCCAGCTTGTCCCAACGCCTTTCGATCCATTTACGGCCAGCCGCCGAATGAACTGGATCGTTGTCAAGTTCGATACCTGCACGGATTTGCAAATCGGGATTTCGTTCCCGCAAACGATCGATTTCATCAAAATCGATTCCCTTGTGGTAACGATCGTGATCGGTAAAACCGATATCCTTCAACCCTAATCTGCGCGCCGAATCCGCCCAGGGCTGAAGCAGTGCCTGTGTGTACTGCTGTACCCGATGCCCCTGCGGATGAGTATGGTAATCGGAAAAAAGAAGAAATGGAGTGTTGGAGGGTTGGAGTATTGGAAGTGCTTCGGAAGACATTACTCCATCACTCCATTCGCTCTGCTCAGGGTACAGCCAAGAATTTTTGCCGAATTCGGAGCTCCAGATATTGAGGAAAGAAAACTTCGGCGATAAACACTTTGTTGGGGGTAAGCTCGCGCGTTGAGATTGTTTCGTTGTACTCGATCCGCTCCGATGAGTTGATTAATATCGTCGCAGGCTTTTCGACAATGGCGTGATTCTCAGACCACTTTGTCAGAATATCGCCCGCGGAATTCATGAGATAGATTTCGATCCGCTGGCTTGTCGGAAAATCGAGTGTGACCGGGCGCTTGGACAGATTTGCCACGGTCATTTTCACGCTGAGCTGGCGGACTTCAGAGAGTTTCACGGTTTGCGGCGTGATTTGCAGATCGAGAGCGAGTCCACGCAACCGTGGATCTTTGTATTGCGGGACTACGTTTGGAGAAAACGGATGAAGAATGCGACTCAACCAGCCTCGTTTTCGCGCCGGCGTGGGCGTAGGCGTGACATCCTGGCCGAAAATGCCGTCAGCCACGAAGACTAACAGTGCGAGCAAAACAACGCGACGCTTCATGAAGCCGTAAACAGCCCCGAAACTTTTCTGGGTTGCAAAATTCCTGTCAAATCCTTTATGAACTCACGAATGCTTTGGGAGTCAACCGCTATGAGGACTCTCGGTGTGCTGGCGCTTAGCCTGACGGTAGCGTTGACTGGGGCCACCGCGAAACAACGGCACTGCACATTTCGTGTACACGCCCAAGCAAACCCTCAGGATACGGATGTGTTCTCAATGTCAGCGCGCGCGCGATCTTCCGGAAAGGATATTACCATCCAAAAGTTGCCGTGGATTACGGAGCGCGATGTGGTCGCGTTTGCTCCGTACCAGGCGCAGGACGGATATGGCGCCCTGTTTCAGCTCGACGACCACGGACGTGTCGTGCTCGATACTTTAAGCATTGAGCGTCGCGGGGGCTTCCTTTTCGTCTTCATCAACGGCCGGTTAATTACGGAACTGCAAATCGATAAGCGCGTATCCGACGGCAAGATTTACATCCCTTCGGGACTGACTGCTGCGGATATTGAGGTAATGAAAAAGGACTGGCGCTTGATCGGGCAACGAAAGCGTTAACCGGTTGATCGTCCATGCGACTGTTATCCGCCGCAGTTGTTTTCGCTTGTGTTTTGTCAGCTTCGATAACGATTCAGGCCGGCCAAAATCACGGTCTCGATCTTATTCTCCCAACCGACAACGACGCTCTGTTTTCGGGAGATGGCCCTGCGTTTTACCAATACATCGAGCGCGACTACCAAAGCGTAAAATCGACACCGTGGGAGGGCGGCCAATATGGTTTTATTCGTGATCCGAAAGACACTGCGGGCAGCGTCGTTTACACCCGCTTTCATGAAGGAATCGATGTTCGGTCCGTGCACCGGGATGCAAAGGGCGAACCGCTCGACGAAGTGCGCGCGATCGCCGATGGCAAAGTCGTGCATGTAAATCCCGTGCCGGGCTATTCAAATTATGGGAAATGTATCGTGATTGAGCACCGCTGGGGCGGCTCGAATTACTACAGTCTGTACGGCCATCTCAGTTCGATCGCGGTGACGCCTGGCGAACCGGTGAGGCGCGGACAGCGCATCGCAGTCATGGGCTACACTGGAACGGGCATAAACCGGGAGCGCGCGCACCTCCATCTGGAGTTGTGCCTGATGTTCAGCCGTCAATTCGAAGCCTGGTACGACAGATTTTTTAGAAACGATCCCAACCACCATGGCATCTACAACGGAATGAACCTCGCCGGTCTCGATGTCGCGCGCCTTTACCTGGCGCTCCAAAAAAATCCCGCGCTCACTGTTCCCGAATTTCTCAACGATGAAGAGACGTTCTACAAAGTCGCCGTGCCGAGAGCGCGGCATTTCGATTTGCCACAGCTTTACCCCTGGATGCTTACAGCAGGAAAACGAAGTGGATCGTCATGGGAAGTCTCGTTCGCGCGTTCCGGTGTGCCGTTGAGAATTGAATCGAGTGACAAACACGTAACGCAGCCCGAGCTAAGCTACGTGAAGAAGGCTTCGACCGAGTATTCCTATTTGACTCGCGACATCGTTGCCGGTCACCAAGCAAATGCGCACCTCACAACTTATGGCGCGCAGCTGATGCGCCTGCTGATTTGGCCGAACTAAGGCGTGCGGAAAGCTTCAGCACGACGTCGGTGTGCCTTGGGCGACCGCAACGCCATGTGGGATTGCGCCTTGCACGAAACTGAGGCAGTCCACAGCTCCGCTGGGTTTACCCGGGAGCGCGATCACCACCGCGTGATCGACAACCGCCGCGAGGTTGCGTGAGAGAATTGCGTTGGGCGTGATCTTCATCGACTCGGCCCGCATCACTTCACCGAAACCTGGCAATTCTACTCGCATGATCGCGCGAATCGCTTCTGGCGTAACATCGCGCGGGCCGATACCCGTTCCGCCCGTCGTCAGAATCAAGCCGCAGCCTTGGTCCGCAAACGACCGAATGGTCTCCTGAATCCGGGTCATCTCATCCGGCACAATCGCTTCGGCCAACACATGCCAGCCGATTTTATGCGCCGCTTCTTTCAGAGCCGGCCCGCCAAGGTCATCGTAATGTCCCGCACTCGCGCGATCGGAAATTGTGATGATACCAACTTGTATTTGCATCGTTTGTAGTGGCGCCTAGGAGCGCCGTTTGCTTTTGTGTCGCGGATCATAGACCAACGTGACAGCGCTCTTTGTCTTCTCAATCAAGTGCACGTCGCTGATGACCATGCGCTTGTCCACCGACTTGCACATGTCATAAATCGTAAGCAACGCGACGGAGACGCCCACCAGCGCTTCCATCTCCACGCCGGTCTGCGCGATTGTCTGCGCGGTGCATTTTACCTCTACGCCATCGTTGGAGCTGACGATATCGATCTTTACCTCACCGAGCGGCAGAGTGTGGCAAAGCGGAATCAGTTGCGCGGTTTGCTTGGCTGCTTGAATCCCAGCAATGCGCGCGGTCGCAAACACGTTGCCTTTTGCGATTTGATCTCTTGCGATCAAGTCGAGCGTCTGGCGCTGGAGCCGGATCTTTCCACAGGCAACAGCTGTTCGCTTACTTAGCGGCTTCACCGAAACATCAACCATTTGGGCCCGACCATCGCGAGCGATGTGAGTGAGTCGTTTCATTTTTAGCAGCCTGTCATTCTGAGCGAAGCGAAGAATCTCTTATCATGGTTCCCCGGATCTCTAGAGATTTAAACAGAGATGTTTCGCTTCGCTCAACATGACAGTCCAAGACGGGCGGTTAATAAGAAAAACTCACCCGCCGATCGCGATCATCTTGCGATTTGGCTCGTAATTATTTCGAAAGTCGTGTTCCCGTGGTTTTCGTTCAACTACATCGAGAAAGAACTGTTTGAGCTGTTCATCGTTCGCGCCGGCACGCAGCGGTTTCATGATGTCGAACTCCAAATAACTGCCGAGACACGGGCGTAGTTTCCCATCGCACGTAAGCCGCAGCTTGTTGCAGCTCTCGCAAAAATGGAGGTTCGTCATCGCGCCGATGAAACCGATGCGCTGTGCACGCCCGGGAATTTGATAGTACGTAGCTGGACCATTGGTTCGAAATTCCGTCTCCGGAATCAGACTCCCGTAAGCCGATTCGATTAATCGTTTCGCTTCCATAACCGAGATGAAATTGCTGCCGTTCAGAACTTCCGTGGTGCTCACCGGCATCATTTCGATGAATCGAAGAACGAGGTTTCGCGCTGCGGCGAATTCGATCAAAGGCAGCAATTGATCCTCGTTGCGGCCTCGCATGAGGACTGTGTTCAATTTGATCTGATCGAAGCCCGCGGCGATTGCCGCGCCGATTCCATCAAGCACATGTGCATGAAAATCCCGGCCGGTGATCTGCGAATAAACCGCCGGATCAAGCGTATCGAGTGAAACATTAATCGATTGCGCACCGGAATCGCGCAGCGCTTTCGCCATCGTTTGGCCTGGCGTGATTTCGCGTGCGAGCAATGTCCCGTTGGTCGAAAGACCGATGCTCCTGATTCCGTGGATGTCAGGAAGCTGCCTAACGAACTGGACCACGTCGCGGCGCGTCAGCGGTTCGCCGCCGGTGATTCGCACTTTCGAGACGCCCAGCTCGGCCGCGATGCGAATGAGCCGCAGCGTTTCTTCGTATGTCAAGATTTCGTCGCGCGGCAACCACTCCTGCAACTCCTGTGGCATACAATACGTGCAGCGTTCGTTGCAACGATCGGTGATCGAGACGCGCAGATAAGAAATCCGATGGCCGTGAAGATCCTGCATTCGCCGACACGTTACGGAGAACGCGACATCGAATCAACAACACGCGTCAATTGACTCAATATCGCGGACGTACGATCGTCGCGCTATGCAGCGTCGAACCCTTTCCGTCGCGCTGACATTCGGGATTGCAGCCGGGACGTTGACCTTGGCTGGTTGTGCAACGACCGAGTCGCGCATTTCGCAACATCCCGAAATCTATCAGGGTCTCTCGGCGAGGGATCAGGCATTGGTCAGTCAGGGACAGATTCGCCCAGGAATGACCATGGACGCGGTGTGGCTGGCCTGGGGTACACCCGATCGAAGGATTCCCGATAATATGCGTGGCCGTCCTACCGAAACGTGGATCTATCTGCGTTACGAAACACCTCCAAGCTACGGCGGGCCTTACTATTACGGCCCATTCGATTGGTCATACATTCCGCCAAAGTTCCCTTATGCGTCCAAAGGGGTCACTTTCTCCAACGACAAAGTTGTTTTCTTCCAATACCTGCCGTCGCCACCGCCGCTGTAACGGCGATAAACAATTTCGTCGCATTTTGCGAAGCAAGGACGTGCACGGTTTAGCTTGCCAAGTTGCTCGCCGGCATGATTTGCTCAGAGCATGAAACGTCGGTCTTTGCTTCGAGCATCGACGCTCGTGCTCGCGACCGGCGCGCTCATCCTCAGCAGTTGTTCAACGCCGCAAACACGAATTTCTGAGCATCCGGATCTCTACCAGAGCCTTTCGCCCAGGGACCAGATACTGGTTAGCCAAGGACAAATTCGCACCGGCATGTCGCGAACCGCTGTGTGGTTGGCGTGGGGTTCGCCCGACCATAAAATTGTCGGCAACATGGGCGCCGGTAAAAGGGAGACCTGGGCTTACATCTACTACGCGACGTACCCGTACCCATGCTACGGGCCATGGGATCCATATTTCGGGGCCCCTTTGTTGTATCCTTTTTATGATTCGGATCTCCCGCCAAGTATTCCTTATCCGCGAAAGATTGTGACTTTCGCCAAAAGCAGGGTCGTGGCGTTCCAGTACGTGGCTTCGCCCTAGAACCGATCAAAAATTCTGTCGCATTGTGCGGTCCTAAAGGCCAGTATTCCTGCGGGTCTAATCAATGGCTTACCGCTCATTTCAACAGTTCCTCGATACTCTGGAACAAGCGGGCGAACTGAAACGCATCGCAATCCCGATCGACACCGATCTACTTATCGCGGAATGGGCGGACCGCGAGATGAAATCACCCGGAGGCGGGAAAGCGCTGTTGTTCGAACAGCCGATGGTTGATGGAAAACGAACGGAATTCCCGGTTGCCATTAACACCATGGGATCGCGCCGCCGCATTGCCATGATGTTACAGGTTTCCGACGTCGAGGATCTCGCACGGGAAATTCAGCTCATCCTAAAGGCAAAACCGCCAACTGACCTGCGTGAAGGCTGGAATTTATTGAAACAGGGAATTCATCTCCTTCATGCCCGGCCCAAATCGGTGCGCGACGCGCCTTGTCAGGAAGTGGTACACAAAATTGAGAATGGCGACAGCTTTTCGCTGCGCGATCTGCCCATCTTAAAATGCTGGCCGAAAGACGGCGGGCGTTTCATCACGCTCCCAAATGTGCACACGCGCGATCCGGAAACCGGCGCGCGCAACATCGGCATTTACCGGATGCAACTCTATGACGAGCGCACCACCGGAATGCATTGGCAAGTTCACAAGGTCGGTGCGCGCCACGGCAAACATTACTACGAACGCGGTGAGCGCATGCCGGTGACTGTGACGCTGGGTGGCGATCCGGTTTATACATTCGCGGCCACTGCGCCCTTGCCGGATGGCTTGGACGAATTGCTTTTCGCCGGGTTCCTGCGAAGAAAATCAATTGAGGTGGTTCGCTGCAAAACCATCGATCTGGATGTGCCGGCCGATGTCGATTTTGTTCTGGAAGGTTATGTGCAGCCCGGCGAGATGCGCCCGGAAGGGCCCTTTGGTGATCATACCGGTTTTTATACCGCAATCGAAGACTACCCGGTTTTCCATTTGACCGCGATCACGCATCGGCGCAACGCGATTTACCCGACCACCATCGTCGGCAAACCCCCGATGGAAGACTACTACATGGGCGACGCGTGCGTTCGGATTCTCCTGCCGGTGTTCAAGATGAATTTTCCAGAAATCGTGGACATGACATTGCCCCGGGAAGGCGTATTTCACAATCTGGTTTTCGTCAGCATCCGAAAGCAGTACCCCTATCAAGCTTTCAAGGTCATGCACGGCCTCTGGGGCATGGGCCAGATGATGTTCAGCAAGTATATCGTCGCTGTGGACGAAGATTGCGACGTGCATAACACGAGCGAGGTGCTTTTCCGATTGTGCGCGAACACCGATCCGGCACGGGACACAACGGTCATCAAGAATCCAAGCGACTCGCTCGATCACGCGCCGAGCGAACAGAACATCGGGTCCCACATGGGATTCGACGCGACACATAAATTGCCGGGCGAAAATTATCACCGCCCATGGCCAGACTTGATCAAGATGACAGACAAAGCCCGGGCGCTAGTGGATGAGCTGCAGCGCAAAACCGAAAGCGCGAAGAGCTGAGTCGATGCGCCCACCAGAAGCGACGGCTTGGGCAGCCATCAACAATGTTATGGCTGAGAAGCCGTCACTCTTTGACTGGCTTATGGTCTGCGGAAAAGCCGACCCGTATCAACGTCGCGAGTAAGCCCACCGGGTGGTACGCCTCGAAGATCGTAAACGCGTCCGGTGTACGGGCTGTAGTAAAATCCGGAGCGTCCCGCCCAGCGCGCATAAGGGAAACCGCCCGGCGGTGGCGGACCGTACAGCTCAGCCTGATTCTCCTGGATAATCTTGCCGGTCAAAGCGCCAGCTGCCGCTCCCGCGGCTGCACCGATCGACGCCGCGCGGATGTGGCCCGTCGCCGCGCCGCCGATGATCGCGCCGGTCGCAGCGCCCCAGGCTGCGCCCTGCCCAACCGGCGTGTCACATGATGACAGGACGCAGCAATTCAGTGCAATTATCGAGCTAACCGTAGGAATCGTCCTTCGCATAATCCCCTTCTAGTTCACGACATTGAACCGCTCAGCCATGTAGATGTTGCGATGCGGTCTCAAGCCAGCCTTTGTTGGCCGGAACGGACGCTATGGATATACAAACACTTTCTTTGTACGTACATCGAGGACCAAACCGCCGTGGTTAATCTTCGAGCAGTTATACTTTTGATAGGGCGGATATGGGCTGGCAACGACCCCTGACTCATCATGCGGGTTCCGGTTGCCAGGCGGATATGCTCCGCCTTTCGACGGATATTTCTTCTGAGCGTCTTCTTTCGTAATCGCCGTTGCCTCGATCACAGGGTGAGATGTTCGGGTGTCAACCGCATCCCTCTGTTGCGCGTAAGTCGTCGCGCCGAGCACAAAGAGCCCGCTTACCACTGCAGCGATAGTTTTCATGAATTTTGTTTTCATATATTGGGTCGATAAGGATTTCGTAGCAGGAACTCAGACGGATGCTCGGTGCGGCAAATTCAAAAAAGATTTCAACAACTGCGCCGTGATCCGGCCTGCCTTTTCCAGCTTGCTCAAGCGGTATTCTTTTTCGAAAACTCGAAATTTGTCCAGCTCAATCCGCCGAAGCAGGGCGCGGTAAATGGAGCCCATTATTTCTGCCGGGGCCATCGCGCGGCGATCTTCGGGCGGAAGCTCAGCCGCCGCGCGGGTGAAGAATTCACGCGCGCGCCCCGCTTCGAACTCCATTAACTGGAGGAAGCGCTCATTGTACTGTCGTTGCGCCAGCTCCGCTTCAGAATAGCGGAACCGTGCCAGATCTTCCTGCGGCAGATAAATGCGCCCGGCCTGAAAATCCTTCCAAACGTCGCGAATAATGTTCGTGATTTGCAAGGCGAGGCCGAGGGCGATGGCGTACTCTCGGCAGCGCGGATTTCGATACCCAAAAATCTCGATGCTGACCAGGCCAACTGCGCTGGCGACCCGATAACAATAGACGCGAAGCTCTTTGAAAGTGGGATATCGCAGGATGCTCAAATCCATTTCCACTCCTGCGATAATTTCCTCCAGCATCTCCGGCGGGAGCGAGTATTTCTGCATCAGCTGTCTCACATCGCGGGCAAGAGGCGGCTCGTCTGAAGTGGCGGCTCGCAGCATCTGGCGCCATTGTGCCAGACGCACTCGTTTTTCTACCATGCTCAGTTCGGACGAATCGACGATGTCATCGACCACACGGCAGAATGCATAAAAAATGGTGATGTCTCGCCTGCGCTCACGCCCTAAGGAAACGAATGCCAGCGCCAGATTCGATTTGCTCTGGCGCGTTATGGTTGCCGCATTCACCTTCTTACGGGCTGGCTTCTCAATATTGAATCCACTTTTCCTGATAAATGCGGCCCGTTTCGCATTGCCGAAAAAGGCAGACCCATGAGGCGAGCAGCCAGCCGGTGATCATTCCACGGAGACAGGCAAAACTTAATTTCCACAGGAAGAGCGCGCCCAAGCGGTCGGCAATCGCGCCGCGCAGGATGGCGTCGC
>JBKOYE010000024.1:0-7023 GCA_046725275.1 Verrucomicrobiota bacterium | reverse complement strand
GCGCGCAATCACTTCCACTTTGATTTCCTTCACGTCGGCCGCCTTAATCTTGTTATCCTTGATGGTTTTCATCATGGCAGTAAGCGGCGCATGACTCAGCGCTTCGATCGGAAAACTTTTCATCCCGCAATCGAGAATCCGGTAATGCGAGTTCGATGATGTCGGCAAATCTTTGACCAACCCCTCGCCGTCGAAGCTCGCCGGCTCTCCTTTGTATTGGACGTGGCTGAACACGGCAAACAGACCTTCCTTTCCATCGATTATGTGCTCGGGTCCGGAGAATCCTTCACGCGCGAGCAACGCGCTCTCGGCACCCATGCGACCGGCCCACGGATCGACTGTGTTCTTCATGTTGGTTAGCTTGCCCGCTGTCACAGCGCCCGGACAAAACGTGCGTGCTGCGCTGATGCCGATCGCCGACACCATTTGATCGCACGCGAGATTTAGCACGCGCCCGGCCGCAACCGGTGCGGCGAACGCGCTCAATGTCGCATGATGCCACCCGTACTCGCGAATGCCGGGGCGGCCGATTTCGCAAAGCCGCATTTCAACTTCGTAGGCGATAATCGTGCCGAGAATTAGATCTTTGCCGGTCAAGCCTTCGCTTTCGCATAGTGCCAGCGGAGCGGAGATGAGATCGCTCGGATGACATGGATCGGCTTTCCAGTAGATATCGTTGTAATCCATGGCGCGGATCATGTGTCCGTTCATGAAAGCGGCGTCGACTGGGTTGGTTTTGAAACCGGAAACAAATGCAGTGGCTTTGCCATTGCCTCCGCCCATGGCGCGATGATGCTCGAGCAGGATCTTCGCATCTTCCTGCTGGCTCCCACCCAGCGCACAGCCGATGGAATCGAACCAGAACAATTTCGCTGCCTGAACCGCTTCGGGCGAAAGGTCTTCGTATTTCAGTCCGCTCGCCCACTCAGCGATCGTGTACGTTAGGAGACGTTTTGATTCTGTAGATTGATGTGCCATGGCGATATCGATTTTGGAGCCTATGAGATTGATCGGGCCTACCAAATTTTCAAGTTGGTTTCGTTGACGGCAAGGAAGGTACAATCCTTGCTTTTGTTCGGAATTTCTGCGTATGGGAAAAGCCAGGTAATGAATCCGGAGAGTTTCTTCGGGGAACTGAAGCGACGCAACGTCATCCGCATGGCGGGACTCTATCTCGTCGGCGCATGGCTGGTCGTGCAAGTGGCCGGGACAGTGTTGCCAATGTTCGGGGCACCCGAGTGGCTTCCTCGCACGATCGTCATTTTGCTGGCGATCGGGTTCGTTCCCGCCGTGATCTTTAGCTGGGTTTTCGAACTAACGCCCGAGGGCTTGAAACGCGAGGAAGATGTGGCACCCGAGCAATCAATCACTCCAAAGACCGGGCGACGGATGGATCGCATGATCATCGTGGTCCTGGTCCTGGCGCTTGGCTATTTTGCCTTCGACAAATTCGTGCTCACGCCCAGACGCGAGGCTGCGCTTGTGTCCAGCGCCGTGCCTAACGAGTCAAAGTCTGTCATTAACGCAAAATCGATCGCGGTGCTCCCGTTCGACAATCTCAGTGAGGAAAAGCAAAACGTGTACTTTGCCGATGGCGTGCAGGACCAAATCCTGACGGACCTTTCGCAGATTGCGGACCTGAAAGTAATCAGCCGCACGAGCGTGATGCAGTATAAAGGCGGCGTTGCACGTAATCTGCGCAAAATTGGGGAGGAGTTAGGCGTCGCCCATGTGGTGGAAGGCAGCGTGCAACGTTCGGCCAATAAGATTCGGGTGAGCGCGCAGTTAATCGAAGCCCACACTGCTGCGCACTTGTGGGCGAAGACTTACGATCGCGACCTGGCTGATGTATTCGCCATTCAGAGCGAGATCGCCAAGGCCATCGCCGATCAACTCCAGGCGAAGCTTTCGCCTAACGAGATGAAAGCGATCGAGCAGCCGCCCACCACCGATCTGGCGGCGTTCGACCTTTACAGCCGGGCGAAGTCACTTCGCCTCGCCACAGGTTTCAGCGTGACTAGAGAGCAAGACGTGCGCAAGGCAATCGAGCTTCTTGACGAAGCGGTGAAACGCGATCCCTCGTTTTTCGACGCTTACTGCCAGCTAGCATGGGCGCACGAACAGCTCTACGCAACGATCGGTTCCGATCATACTCCGGCCCGCCTCGCGCTGGCTGAAGCTGCTCTCCAAGCCGCGACACGGCTGCGGCCGGATGCTGCCGAGACGCATTTGGCGCGCGCGCAATATCTCTACGGACAGCGTGATTATAACGGCGCATTGGAAGAGTTGGAAATCGCCCGCCGAACTTTGCCGAACGATCCGCGTCTTTTTGAGCTAACCGGTTACATCTTGCGCCGGCGGGGCCAGCAGGAGGAAGCGTTGCGTAATCTACAGCGCGCGGTGGAGCTGGATCCGCGTAACTTTTTTACTCTGCAACAGATTGCGATCAGTTATGAGAACTTGAGACGTTATGCCGAGGCAATCGCCGCGCTGGACCGCGCGCTCAGCATCGTGCCCGACAATGTCCAGACGCGCGCGAATCGTGCACTCTGGGAGCTCTGCTGGAAAGCAGACACTCGGCTGCTCCACCAAACGATTGACTCAATCCTCGCGCACGGACCGGGCGCCATTGCCGGCGCGGCGGACATCTGGTTCGCTTGCGCGCTGGCGGAACGCGACCCGACTGCAGCGGAGCGAGCGCTCGTCGCGCTCGGCGACAATCCCTGCTGGAACCAAGCTCCGATCTATCTGAGCCATAGCTTTGGGGAAGGGCTGCTGGCGCGGATGACCAAAAATGAGGCACGCGCGCGCACTGCTTTTGAAACGGCTCGCGCGCAGCAGGAGAAGATTGTGCAGGCACAGCCGGACTACGGACCAACACTCTGCGTTCTCGCTATGATCGATGCGGCACTGGGGCACAAAGAGCTGGCCTTGGAAGAAGGCCGCCGGGCGATTGCGCTGACGCCGTTGGAAAAAGATGCGCTTAGCGGCAGTCACGTCCTTCAATATTTCGCGATCACAGCAGCGTGGGCGGGCGACAAGGAGCTTGCCTTGCAGCAACTGGAAACTGGACTGCGTGCTCCCCTTGTCTCGCTTATGCTGAGCTACGGCGCCTTAAAACTGCTCCCGGTCTGGGACCCGCTCCGCGGCGATCCGCGCTTCGAGCAAATCGTCGCCTCCCTCGCGCCCAAAGAATAATGATGTAGAGACTTCCGCGCGTACCCTCTACAGTCCGCACCGATGCGACTCACTGAAGCATGACCGACAAGCCATCGTTTTTTGACGAATTAATGCGGCGCAACGTTTACAAGGTGGCGGTCGCTTATGCGGTCGTTAGCTGGTTTCTTATCCAAGGGGGCTAGCGATTGGGCATGGCGTCCGATACTGCGTCAGAAGTTAAGTTGGAGATCGGGCATGTCCTGTTCATCGACATTGTCGGCTATTCGCAACTGCTGATTACGCAGCAGAGCGAACAAATCGAGACGCTGCGCAGGATTGTGCGTGGCACTGCGCAGTTCCGCGCGGCTGAAGCCGAAGGCAAGGTGTTGCGACTGCCTACAGGTGACGGAGCAGCATTGGTGTTTCGAACTACGCCTGAAGCGCCGGTTTTGTGTGCGCTAGAGATCGCCAGGGAACTGAAAAAGCATCCTGAGCTTCAAGTTCGAATGGGAATCCACAGCGGACCGGTCAGCCCGATCACTGACTTGAACGAACAGGCCAACATTGCCGGAGCAGGAATAAATATCGCGCAACGGGTGATGGATTGCGGCGACGCCGGGCACATCCTTCTCTCGAAACATGTAGCCGAAGACCTTGAGCATTATCCGCGCTGGAAGCCGTACTTGCATGATCTCGGCCAATGTGAGGTAAAGCACGGCGTCCGGATTTCAGTGGTTAATTTTTACACCGACGAAGTCGGTAACCCTGCGTTACCAGAGAAATTCAAAACTGCGCGGCCAACAATTACAGAACCGCAGCCAAAGCGAACCAAGCCAGTGTTCGCGCTCGCGATTGGAATCGGAGTACTTGCGGTGATTGCCGTTTTCGCATCGCTCTTAATGCCGGGACTATGGCGTTCAAACGAAAAGGCAAAGCTGGAATCTGCCGAAGTCTTGCCGATACCGGCGAAAAGCATTGCAGTTCTTCCATTCGAAAATTTGAGCCGCGATCCCGATAACGCCTACTTCGTGGAAGGCATCCAGGACGAAATCCTGACGCGGCTGTCGAAGATCGCGGACCTTAAGGTCATCTCCCGCACTTCAACGCAGAAATACAAGAGTGCTCCGGAGAATTTGCGCGATGTCGCGCGGCAACTTGGCGTTGCCAATATCCTGGAGGGTAGCGTGCAAAAGTCTAACGACAAGGTGCGCGTGAATGTGCAATTGATCAACGCGCTGACCGACGCGCACTTGTGGGCCGACACTTACGATCGTCATTTGACGGACATCTTCGCCGTCGAAAGCGAGATCGCAAAAACGATCGCTGAGACATTGCAGGCGAGGCTGACTGGGTCGGAGAAAGCGATGATCGCGGCGCAACCCACTAGCGACACGACTGCATACGAGCTTTACCACAAAGGCAGATCGCATTGGGAAAAACGCTCCGGCGACAATCTCCCGAAGGCGATCGCCTTCTACGAACAGGCAATCGCACGCGATCCAAAGTACGCGCTCGCCTATGCAGGTTTGGCTAATAGCTACGTTCTACTTCCATTGTATTTTTCCGTGCCTCAACGCGATGCCATGGCAAAAGCGCGAGAGGCCGCTTTGAAGGCGCTTGAAATCGATCCCAAACTCGCCGAGGCGCATAATGCCCTGGGCAAAATTCTAAATTTTGATGATCTGGATCTCGCCGGAGCTGCACGGGAATTCCAGCGAGCGATCGAAATTCAACCAAACAACGCCACCGCGCATCAGTGGTATGGCAACGGCCCGCTCGACAGCCTTGGCCGATTTGAAGAAGCCATCGCAGAGACCAAACGGGCGGTTGAATTGGATCCGCTCTCGCCCATTATCAATACGGATCGTGCTTATCCGTTGTACTATGCCCGCCGCTACGACGAAGCGATGGCACAGTCGAAGAAAACGATCGAGCTCGATCCGGCCTTTTTCTATTCCCGCCAAATTTTGGGCATGGTCCTGCAGGCGAAAGCTGATCTGCCTGGCGCGATTGCAGAGTTCGAAAAGGCCCGACAATTGAGCGGCGACCCGTTGCATTTGAGTCTTCTCGCCGTAGCTAAAACTAAAATGGGTGACAAAAACATCGCGCAGCAAGTCCTCGCCGAGCTCGACAAAGTAAATCCAGATCGACAAGGACTGGCTTACGACCGCGCCCTCATCTACCTCGGCATGGGTAACAAAGAAGAAGCGCTTCGCTGGCTGGAACAGAGCTACGCCGACCGCGACGGCGCCAATCTTAGCTGGATCAATGTTGAACCGATGCTCGATCCGCTCCGCGGCGACCCGCGTTTCGAAGCGCTCGTCCAAAAAGTGATCGCGCCAAAATCAGAATCGAAGCCGTGAAGACCGGCAACTTCTTCGCCGAGCTGAAACGGCAGGCCTAACAAATAGTGGGAAGGCATTAAGGAATTTGTAGGGCAAGAGCTCCGCCCGCCCGGGCAACCGACGCGGTTGCCCTACAATCTACATCGCTTGAAGGTGCCGTGTGGCACAAAATCGCAGGGTGAATCCGAAGACTTTCTTCGGCGAGCTAAGGCGGCGCAACGTGTACAAAGTTGCGGTGGCGTACGTCGTGGCCGGGTGGGCTCTGGCTCAAGGCCTCGCGCAGGTACTGCCAGTTTTCAGCGTTCCGAACTGGGTGATTCAACTCGTTGTGGTGCTAATCGTAATGGGTCTGCCGGTTGCGCTCGGTTTGGCTTGGGCGTTCGAGCTGACGCCGGAGGGAATCAAGCGCACCGAAACGGCCGATGCGATGCCGGAGGCCACGCGAAGCAAGAAATACGTCTGGATTTACGTGGTCGCTGTCAGTGGTCTTTTATCAAGCGGATTATTTTTTCTAGGTCGCTACTCGGCTGCTCCTACGAAACGCGCAGCGGTCGACACTTCGGCAATATCGATCGCGGTTCTGCCGTTTGAAAACTTGAGCGACGATAAACAAAACACGTACTTCGCTGACGGCGTGCAGGATCAAATCCTGACGAACCTGGCCCGGGTTGCGGATCTGAGGGTCATCAGCCACACCACCGTGCGCCAGTATAAAAGTGGTGAGCCGCGAAATTTGCGCGAGATCGGTAAACAGCTCGGCGTTACTCACATTCTCGAGGGTTCCGTTCAACGCGCAGGTGATCGCCTTCGTATCGCCGCGCAGCTAATTGATGCTCGCACAGATTCACAAGTCTGGGCCGAGACGTACGACCGGACCGCGGCCGATTTGTTTGCGATACAGAGTGAGCTGGCCGAATCCATCGTTGCTCAGCTCCAGGCAAAATTGTCGCCTGAACAGAAGGCCGACATCGAGGCGCGTCCAACTCAGGACTTGGTTGCGTTCGAGCTTTACCTGCGCGCCAAGCAAATCGTGGACAGCTATCTCATTGCTGACGACGTCCGGGCTGCACTACTTTCCGCTTTGCAATCGCTGGATCAGGCGATCAAACGCGATCCGGATTTTGTCTCCGCGTACTGCTATATCGCGCGCGCCAACGATCTGCTTTATTTTTTCGATCTCGATCCTACGCCGGATCGGATCCTTCTTGCTGAAGCGGCAGTGAAGGCAGCCCTGCGACTTCGTCCTGACTCAGCAGAAGCACACTTCGCGATGGCTGACTTTCTGTTCCGTTGCCACCGGGACTACGATGGCGCACTCAAAGAACTAGCGATAGCGCGTCCCGGTCTGCCGAATGATACGGCGCTCTTCATCCTTTCCGGTTACATCAACCGCCGTCGCAACAATTGGGCTCAAGCGGAACGAGACTTTTCTACCGCCGTGGCGCTCGACCCTCGAAACCCCAATGCTTACAACCTGCTCGCTGATACCTATAACCTGCAACGAAAGCATTTCCTGGCG
>JBKOYE010000092.1:0-8722 GCA_046725275.1 Verrucomicrobiota bacterium | reverse complement strand
ATTAATCCAAGGACAAGCACATTTTGAATCGTGGGTGCGACGACAACGGTTCGGATAATGTCGCCTGCAATCAAAAACTCCAGTCCCAATAAAATCGCGCGGCCGATGTCCTGCCGATAAGACGAATAGTAGTTGCCCGTGTTGTGCGCACGGCGGATCAGGAGGCGCGCCGTGGCTACAATCGCGCCGGCAGCCACGATGAACACGCCGACGCCATCGACAGCCGTGCCAATGATTTCCATGACTTCACGAAATTGTTCCATCAACGTCTTAGTTGCCGGAAACCAAACAGCTTTTCAATTACTGTTTGCGAGTCTGTTAACGCGAAGATTTGCCGTGGTAGACCGCTCCTGCCTTGCTATACCGCGTCGTTTCTCGGCACGCGCAACTCACCGTCAAAAATTGGCAACGCAACGGGAGCAAACCGCGATCCGGCGCGCTAATCTGCGCGCTATATGAATTGGAAGATCTTGAAGTTACTGCTCCTCACTGCCGTGGGGTTTCTGGCTGCAGCCACACCTTCACGCGCTCAAGAGGCGGAGGCGCCAAGTGTTGAGGTGACCGGCACGGCTCCGGGTGCCCTCCGCCAGGACACGCCAGTGGGCCCTTACAATCAGCCGGAATGGACCCTACAACGCGCGTTTAGCACCAGCCGCGTTTATGTCCGACCGCCGGGGACGCTCTCGTTCAACCACTTTTGGACGCCAGAATTCAAGGATGGCACGGTCGAGCACACCTTTCGTGAAGAGGTTGAAATCGGCCTCCCGTATCGGCTTCAACTCGATCTTTATCAAAACTGGGGCATCGAGAAGGGAGACGCATTTTACAAGGGGTCGAGCATCGAGCTGCGTTACGCGCTGGCCAACTGGGGAAAGATTCCGTTGAACCCAACGCTCTACGGCGAATGGAACTTTAATGATGACGCTCCTGACAAATGGGAGCTAAAGCTGTTGTTAGGCCAAATATTCAGCCGTCGCTGGAACTGGGCGGGCAATTTCACGTACGAGCAGGAGACGGGTGGCGAACGCGAGCAGGAGATCGCGCTGAGCAGCGCGCTGACCTATGCGTTAATCGACCAAACGTTAAATGCCGGCGTCGAAATGCTCTGGGAGCACAAGACATCGAAGGACACGCGCGGTGACCCAGAAAATGAGTTTTTGATCGGCCCGAGTATCAACGTGCGGCCAACGCGGTTCAGTTTCATCACAGTTGCGCCACTCTTTGGTACTACCAACGATTCGCCGGACGCCGAAGTGTTCGTCATTGCTGGATTTAACTTCCGTTTCGGGGGCCCGCCAGGACTGCGGGAAGAAGGACCTACCGCACCTGCGTCAATGTTCGGGCGGTGAGCGAGAACGTAGAGAAATTTATCACACTCCCGCCGCCATTTGTTAAGCGCCTGATTCACTCAGCCGCGATGACGCATTCGTTCTGCTGACATTGTACCGATGTTGACACTTCAATCGGCAAACAGGTCTTGGGCAAAACATGAAATTAGTGTCGAATCTGAAAGATCAAGCGTGGAGGCTAAAATGTGAGCTTCACGGGCTTTGGCTCGCCTACGGCGACCCACGAACGCCCTGGCCGGCGCGCTTGTTGGTCGCCTGCATCGTCGCCTACGCTCTTAGCCCAATAGATCTTATTCCCGATCCTATTCCGATCATTGGGCATCTCGATGATTTGATTCTCTTGCCATTAGGCATCGCGCTCGCAATCCGAATGATTCCCGAATCTGTGATGGCCGATTGCCGGCAACGCGCACAAGAGACGACTTTCCGTCAGCCAACAAATTGGAAGTGGGCTGGAACAGCCTTCGTTTTGATTGTTTGACTGTTGGTTGCCGTATTTATTTGGCGATTGATCTATTGCTCGACACAGCCGTAACCAGCACTCCGTTCGCTCGTACCCATTCCTCCTACTTACCTTCAGCCAAGTGCGATGATTCAGTCGCGGCGCCAAGGCAATTTTCCTTCGATTTCCAGTTGAAGCGATAAACTCAGGAACGTGCGGATGAGCACAATTAATCCAAGAACAAGCACATTTTGAATCGTGGGTGCGACGACAACGGTTCGGATGATGTCGCCTGCAATCAAAAACTCCAGTCCCAATAAAATCGCGCGGCCGATGTCCTGCCGATAAGACGAATAGTAGTTGCCCGTGTTGTGCACACGGCGGACCAGGAGGCGCGCCGTAGCGACGAGCGCGCCGGCCGCGACGATGAACACGCCGACGCCATCGACAGCCGTGCCAATGATTTCCATGAGTTGTCGAAAATTTTCCATGAGCGTGTTAGTTGCCGGAAAGGGCAGCGTTTTTCGATGCTGTTTGCGTCAAGCCATTGAGGACGACGCGTTCCACCGAACGATCATCCTTGAAGAACAACGCATGCGACTGCGTAATTTTCGGTGTGGCTGAGAGTGATTAGGGCCGAAGTTATGCCGCGCTCTGCGGCAAAAGCTTCGGCCGATCCTGAAAAAACCAGAAATGGTTCGCCGCTTTCGTTTTTGCGGATGTCGATGTTGCGCCAGCCCACCGCCTTGCCTATCCCGGTGCCGAAGGCTTTGGCCACCGCCTCCTTGCCCGCGAAACGCGCCGCTAGATGGCGCTCAGGGAATTTCATCGACATCGAATATTTAATTTCACCATCAGTGAAAACGCGATGCAGAAAACGATCTCCGAATCGCTCCATGGAATGCTGAATGCGCGCGCACTCGATCACATCGACGCCGATACCGATCACGCTCATATCCTGTGTGCGGCTGCGTTGCGTCCGGCACGCTTCGCATAGCGCGCCAAAAAAGTGGGGAAGCCATTAGCGTCCCCTACAATTTTCGCGATCCCGATTGCGCTCATCCCTCGTAATTTGCCATTGCCGCCAGCATTTCTTTTACCGCGGTTTCGAGACCAACCCACATCGCGCGAGAGATGATGGCGTGACCGATGTTGAGTTCGGACAGATCAGGAATCTGGTGAATCAGCCCGATGTTTTTGTAATTGATGCCGTGGCCGGCATTGACCTGCAGATGGGATTCTGATGCAGCGCGCGCGGCTGCTCGCAATAGTTCCAATTCTTCCTTTTGGATCTTTTCGGTAAATGCATTCGCCAGTTTGCCGGTATGCAGCTCCACCATTTCCACGCCGAGCTCGGCCGCGACGTCCACCTGTTCCAATGTGGGATCGATAAATAAACTGACGCGAATCCCGGCAACCTGCAGCCGTCTGACGGTCGGCTCGAGTTCCTTGCGTTGCGCAATGACATCCAATCCGCCTTCCGTGGTAACTTCTTCACGTTTCTCCGGGACCAAACAGACCTCGTCCGGCAAAATCCGGAGCGCCACGTCGATGATTTCCTCGGTGTTGCCCATTTCCAGATTCAATTTCGTCATGATGTTCTGGCGCAGCCGCTCGATGTCCCGGTCCTGAATGTGGCGGCGATCAGCGCGCAGATGCGCAACAATCCCGCCGGCGCCTGCTCGCTCGCACACCCGCGCGGCGATAAGTGGATCAGGCTCGGCATTCTTCGATTCGGGCATTGTGGCGTATCGCGCCTGGCGCAAAGTCGCCACGTGATCGATGTTCACTCCCAGACGCAAACTGCTCATCGCGCCAAATAGGACTCACTCGATCAATGTGAGCAAGTTGGAACGAGCAAAATCTTGCGTCGCTGTCAGTCTGAGTGAAACGAAGCTGCAACGTAGCGGAGGAAGTCCGCGAGGCCAGCTTTCAATCTCCGATCGTTTTTGATCGACCAAACAGCAAAGAAAATCCGAGATGCTTCGCTGCGCTCAACATGACAGCATGCTGAACAGGAGTGTTCTCCGTACGATTTACCGCCAATTCAATGTCAGGGCGTCGCGCTCGGCAACGGAGTATTCGTCTCGCGATTTGTCGACTGCTCTTCGGTTGTCTGTGCCTTGGCTTTGCTGGAGGCACTTGTGGACTTGCGGTGTGTTTTTCTAGTTGTCTCCGCCGCTTTTTCGCCGGTTCCCTGAACGGCTTGCTTTGTTTTTCTCGTTACGGTTTGGCCGGTCTCCTTGGTTTTCTCTCCGACGGTCTCGGCAGCCTCTTTTGTTTTTTTGCCGACCGTTTTGGCGGTGTCCTTTGTTTTCTCACCAACCGTTTCTGCGGCCTCCTTGGTTTTCTCGCCTACGGTCTCGGCGCCTTCCTTAATTTTCTCTCCCGCTTTCTTTGCCCCATGCTTTATGTCTTGCATGGCCTCTTCCTGCGCAAACATGGTCAGCGTTCCCGCCGCGACCAAAGCAGCAATCAAACTCATAATTTTCATGTTCCTTCCTCCTACTGATTACGTCCTACATTATCGGATCGGATCAGAGAGCGTAATTGGGTGCAACCGCAAGCGATGCGAATCTAAATTGGCTCCAATCGACTATTGCAGCAGGTCCTTCTGCTTGTGCGCAGGACAACAGGCGCGTTCGTAAATTCGAGCAAGTGCGGCCAACGGAACACCGAAAAGATAGAGGCTCGCGATCAATCCATAGGCAAATGTCAGACGCAACGGCCCGACTGCTTCATAGCGACGGGCGCTTGCCGCAATTCGCTTTTTGCTGTGTACTACGCGCCCGCAGCGATAAAGCCGCCGAAAGAATTCAACATCTTCCATCAACGGTACATTCGGAAATCCACCGGCCTGAACAAAAGCCGTTCGCCGACAGAAAAGGCCATGATCGCCGCATCGCATCCGGAGCAAGAGCCCCGCATAATGCGCAAAGCTGTCCGTTAATCGGTAAACCGCAGGCCGCGGCAGGCGGATCCGAAAGTAACCGCCACTGACTCTTCGATCCCAGATTATACGGTCAATCTCATCCAAACATTCCGACGGCACGTCGGCATCTGCGTGCAGGAACCAGAAAATGTCGCCGCCGGCAGCGCGGGCACCTGCGTTCATTTGTATCGCACGGCTGCGTTCGCCACTCCGAACAAGCTGATCGCAGAATCCTGCCGCAAGCTCATCTGTGCCATCGGTGCTTGCACCATCGACCACAATGATTTCTGCGCCAGGCGCTCGCTCGCGCAGATGCGCGAGGAATGGGCGGATCAACGGCGCCTCGTTGAAAACCGGAACAATGATCGAAACCTGCATCCGACCGCTTTCGAATCGCCTGCGAATTGATTATTCACCGCATCTTCCCAGAACTACAAGCGACTTCACGAAGAGACTCTCTCCGTTAGAAATGGCTCGTCAGAGAGTTTTGCGGAAATAAAATGGTTGCTCGACGCCTCTGTTAAACGAATACATTAAACAAATCTAAATACGGAGGAATTCTTATGATCGCACGACTTATTATCGCAGCAGCTCTGGCACTGGTCTTTTCACGGGCAGTGCCGGCCTTTTCACAAGAGCATCCGGAGCATCCAACCAAGAAGACTGCGGAGCGTCCCAAGCATGGCGCGGAACGCCCCAAACAAGCCGCGGAGGCAAAACAGGTCAGCACAGCTGACATCGCCACTGGCATCAAAAGCAATATCGACGCGAAGACCAAAAAGAGCCTCGACGGGAAATTTCACGTGAAATACGAGGGCCAGGACCTCTCTCTCGATCTAGTGAAAGTCCACGATGATCGGTTACAGGACCTTGGGGGCGGAAAATACTTCGCCTGTGTGGATATGAAAGGAACCGATGGCAAGACTTACGATATCGATTTCTTTCTCACCGGCCAGCCGGGCAAAATGAAAGTCACTGATACATCGGTTCACAAGATCGACGGCAAACCGCTTTACAATTGGAAAGAAGAAAACGGTAAGTGGAACAAAGTGCCGGCGAGCTAGCGAATAGAAGGATGAAGTTAACGATCTCCTTCGCTATTGTTTCAGCGCTGTCCCTGGCGGGCGCGCTCACCGTTCATCCCGCCCCAGAAGCTGGCATCATCAAAGGTGCCGATGAGTTTGAATTCCTCTACCGGGTCAAACTTCCGGAGATAACGGACGAGGCTCGCGTTTGGATACCGCTGGCGAAGACGGATTCTTTCCAGAATGTGACTGTGGAAGAACTGAACATCCCAATGAAATGGGACAAGGTTCAGGATCGCGATTACGGCAATGACATCTGCGTGCTCTATCCGCAACAGAGCGACAGCGGCAAAACTATCGAGGTGCGATACAGGGTCATGCGCAAAGAAAAAGCTGCCTATGCCGCAGCTGAAGCAGAAGCGGCGCGCTATCTGCGTCCGGAGAAGTTGGTGCCGGTAAATGAAACGTTTAAGACCCTTGCTGAGAAAGCCGCAGCAGGAAAAACCGATAATCTTGAGCGCGCGAAGGCGCTGTACAATCACGTCATCAGCCGTATGCGCTACGACAAATCGGGCAATGGGTGGGGCCGCGGAGACGCGGTGTATGCATGCGACGCGCGCACCGGAAACTGCAGTGACTTCCACGCGTATTTCATCGCGTTAGCTCGAAGCATCAACATACCTGCGCGTTTCGCCATTGGCGCCACTATTCCAGCTGACAAGAATGAAGGCAAGATCGAGGGCTATCATTGCTGGGCAGAGTTTCTCGCAGGTGCTCAATGGGTGCCGGTGGATATCAGCGAAGCGTGGAAGAACCCAAAGCTGGCGGATTATTATTTTGGTCATAATCCTGCCAATCGCTTCGAATTGACGAAGGGCCGCGATCTGGTGGTCGATCCAGAGCCCGAAAGCGGGCCGATCAATTTTTTAGTTTATCCGCTGCTTGAGATGAACGGTCAGGTCATAAAACCCGAGACCACTTTCGAGTTCCGGCGGATTGGAGCTTAGAAGAAAGGTCGGCTGCGAATTCTGATGGTCCTCGGGAAATAGTACGGCCGTGAGCGCGGACCCCCTACCCAACGTAGTTGGTACGTGGCGACTCGTGTGGTACGAGGCACGCACGGCGTCTGGTGAAACCCGGTATCCGTTAGGCCAGCATGTTGTGGGTTACCTCTTTTATGATGCCCACGGGAACATGTCGGCGCATGTGATGAGAGTCGATCGCGCGACTTTCGCCTCGGATGATTCGGGGTCAGGCAGCGACGCGGAAGTGCGCGCGGCATTCGAGGGGCACACGTCGTACTTTGGCACGTACACGATTGACCCGTCGGCTCGCACCATGACTCACCACGTTCATGGCGCGTCGTATCCAAATTGGGTCGGTCACGACCAGATCCGATACTACCGCATCGACGGTTCGCATCTTGTGTTATCGACGCCACCGATCCCTAATCGGGGAGAATCGCTAGAGTACATTCTGACCTGGGAACGGATATAAGTGCCGACGTTCGCCGGGCCGCGACTTGCTGAGGTGATCCAGGCAAACTACTGCCGAAAGAACTGACATTCGCGCGTTGCTGTTGCGCATGACTCGATTATAGACTCACGGCGGAAGGCTCCGGACCATGCCAAAAATTCCTTTAATGGACTATGTCGGCAGGCCGCTGCTGGCTTGCCTGTTTTTCACACTGTTGTTACTTCAGTGGCGGTTCCCTTTGCGATGGCAGCATTTCAGCGTTCTGCACCGCCTCGTCCGGAATTTTGCGCTCTCGATTCCTGGTTTCGCCATCGCGCGTCTCGCGATGTTGCCCATTCCAATCGCAATTGCGATCTGGGCAAGGGAGCGACACGTCGGCTTACTGAACTGGATTGAGCTTCCGACCTGGCCTGTTGTGATCGCGACATTTCTATTGATGGACTACGCATATTGGTGGTGGCACTGGGCCATGCACATGGTGCCCTTTTTCTGGCGTTTTCATAACGTGCATCATACCGATCTCGACCTTGATGTGAGCACTGCCGCGCGATTTCACTTCGGCGAAATGATCCTTTCCATCGGCTTTCTTTCACTGGCCGTGATTCTCTTCGGAATAGGTCCAATCATGCTGGTCGTTTTTTTCATTACATTTGAGGCGGCCACATTGTTTCATCATTCGAACTGGCGATTACCAATTGGCATCGAGCGAATTCTGAATCTGATCCTTGTCACACCACGCATGCACGGCATCCATCATTCGATCGTGCAGCGGGAGACCAATTCCAACTGGGGCACGATCTTTTGCTGGTGGGACAAACTGCATGGCACATTGCGCCAAGACGTGCCGCAGGACGCAATCACGATTGGTGTGGCAGCGTATCGGGAGGAAAACGAGCTCACGCTAGGCAAACTTTTTGCCCTCCCATTCCATCGGCAACGTGAGTGGCGCTTACCAAACGGTGCGATCCCGGAGCGCCAAGCGCAACCGGCAGATGAACTGTCGGAGTAGCTTCTAATCAATCGGTTACCCAAAACGGCAAAACGTCCAAGATCAGCGCATCATGATCTCGCAAGCGCAGCCTGCCGTCAGTAACTTGGAAAGCAACCATCCAAGAAACTACTATTGAGAATCGCCGGTCCGATTCTTCTGCCAACAGATGTCCGCGGAAACAGCGAAAATACAGAACTACGCCGTTATCGGCGATGGCCGATCGGCTGCTTTAATTTCAAACCGCGGTTTCATCGATTGGCTCTGTTGGCCAAGGTTCGATAGTGATTCGATCTTTGCGGCAATTATTGATCGAAAAAACGGCGGCCACTGGGGTATTCCCACAGCTGAGCATTCGGAAGTTTCGCGCCGTTACATTGACAATACGAACGTCTTGGAAACGACATTCAGCGGCGAGACCGGTAAAATCACCCTGATCGACTTTATGTCGGTTACCAGCGAAGAACACAAACGCCGCTCGCTCTGGCCTGAGCACGAGCTCGTTAGGCT
>JBKOYE010000038.1:0-21576 GCA_046725275.1 Verrucomicrobiota bacterium | reverse complement strand
AGCAGGAAAGGTGCCCTGACCGGGGCCCGTGCCCGCACCCGGCGCATCGAAGACGGTAATCACGCCTTGATTGGAGCGAACGTAGCCGTGGGCCACATTGACTGAGTCAGTGAAGTGTCCCGTAATGGTCCCACTCGGGTTGATAGAGTAGGCTCGCGTCCCCTGGCCGGCTGCTGTGCCCGCACCCGGCGCGTCGTAGATGGTGAAACTGCCATCCTGGGACCGGATGAAACCGTGCCGCACTTCGTTCGCGTCACGGATGAATCCTATGATTGTCCCAGACCCATCGTTGTTTAAGGCATAGGTGCCCTGAAAAGGGCCGGTGCCCGCGCCCGGCGCGTCAAAGGTGGTAATGGTTTGCGCAGATATTGGGATGGATGTTGCCAGCGCGACCAGGATGATTGCCGCCGGCATAAGCTGGAGTTTCCTTTTTGCAAAATAGAATGTTTTCATACTCCTTAACGCAACAACGGGCCGGAAAACGGCTCATTCTTCTCGCGAATGGAGCGAATGGGATGAGCCACATAGAAGGTAAAGTTGCGAGGAAGCAATGGGTGAGTGTGGGCAACGAGCGAGTTTCAACATTTCACACACTTGGCTAACGGTTCGTCAGGGCGTTCGTTTGAGGTCTTTGAGATCAAGCAAAAAATCGCTTGGTCTGCATCAAAGAAGAGCAGCACGAGCGCGGATTAGCTCGGGTCCCCCAGCGGTGCGCTGTTGGCGAAAGCATTCGGAGCTGGACATTGAGCGTTGGGCGTTTTCTGCTTTAGTAAACGGCCCCGCTGATCGGCGGGCCGAGGGCCTTTTTACAAAGGCTGGGTAGCTTAGTTGGCTGAGCAGTGGACTGAAAATCCGTCGAACTCCCCTCTAGGAGTTGTCGTCCCTTGTGCGGGTGCGAACACGAACGACACAAGACGAACAGAAAAGACCGTCATACGGTCAACGTGGCGTCAACAGCTTCAACCACTGCTGCTACGCGTGCGCGTCTGTGTGGCGCGTGTGGGAGTGATTCAGACGAGCCGTCTTTGTGACCTAACCAGCGGGAAACGGTTGGAATATCGCCTCCGGATTCGATACACCGCGTGGCGGAACAAATATCGCAGCTCCGCAAACTGAAAAAACCTAACGGCAGAAATTTTCTTCGTTTCTGTCTTTTTCGCCACCGTACGCCAGACGAACTCTTTTTGCATCGCGGCGACGGATGGACTATTTTCACTGCCTAAAGTATCCTCATCGGAGACGCATGAGCCCGGAACTGGTCGTCCTCGTAGATGAACAGAACACAGTGTTAGGTACCATGCGGAAGGCCGACGTGCACAGCGCTAGGACGCCGTTACATCGGGCGTTTTCCTCATTTATATTTCGGTCAAGCGACAAGCATGTACTGCTTCAGCACAGGAGCGCCAAGAAAAAGACGTGGCCGCTCATGTGGAGCAACAGCTGTTGCGGCCATCCAGGACCTGATGAGTCCAATGTAGACGCCGCAAGGCGTCGGCTCAAGTATGAATTGGGGCTGGTTCCAACCCTCATCGAGGAAGTGGCGCCTTACCGTTACTGTTTTACTAAAGATGGCACGATGGAGAATGAGATCTGCCCGATCCTGGTCGGCATCGTCGATCATGAACCAGTGATTAATCCGGACGAAGTCCAGGCGGTACAATGGATAGAGTGGACCGCGTTTCTAAAGTCAATCGAGCGAAATCCCGAAGAATACTCGGAGTGGTGCATCGAACAAGCCCGGATCCTTGAAAATACGCCAAGATGTAAAGAGCTATTGATCGGGAAGTGATTCTAAGCAAAGGAGACTGAAATGCCCGGTATCGATCTCGCCTTTTTCAATCGCCTCGGCTTTTTTCTGGGAGTAGCCTTTCAGATCCAGGATGATCTCCTCAATCTGGTCGGGTCGCGCTCAAGGCCAACGCGCTTTTTAAGAGGCAGCTTGGGTCGCTTCCTAACAGCCCGCATAAGGCTTTTCTGAAAGAGTTGATAAATTATGTTGTTTACAGGGACGTTTAATTCGAGTCTAATCTCAGTCTGAAATAAAATTATGAGCGCGCCTGATATTCCCCAGAGTTATTGGATCTATTCCACTCTTGGCGGCGCGCTGGACTTGGACCTCGACAATATTCGGATCAAGGAAGTCAATCTTCCGGTAATCAAGCTCGAGACCAACATCACCAATATTCCGAAAATCACCACCGATAGCAAGGTGGACATGGGTCTGGATAATATCCGGATTCGAGAGTTGCCTAAGGTCGAAATGGAGTTCGGCATGAAGCCTTCCAGAATCCACCTGCCGAGCCACTACCATTTTTGCTTTTCTCTGCTTGGAATGGAAATATTTAAATTCGCCTTCTGCGGCGAAAGCATGGTCGTCAACGAGCCGTACCTTCCGCATCAGACCGAAAAATGCGATTAGTATCCTAGGCTTCATCTGCCTATGCCCGCCACCAGTGACCAAGAAACCCAATGGTTCGTAAAGGACAAAGCAGCCTATTTTGCCGGACGCCCTCCGTTTTGCACCGGACGAATCTCGATTCAGAATCGAAGCACAGAAAAGCTGAAAATAAAGGGGTTGGCCATCACGGGAATTGGCGCCAAATCCGCGCGCGGGACGGACGAGCACGAGCTGCAGGTCTTTGCAAAAGCTCAGCCGCATGAAAGTGTGACCGTTCCCGCCCAGGTGGTACTACCCCCGCAAACTCCGCCCGGCCGGTACACTGGCGAAATTCTCGCAGGAAGCCAGCGGGTTCGCGTGACGGTCGATGTATTGGAATCCTGGGATCTGGTTGCCCAGCCAGGGAGGATTAGTCTGAAAGTGCGAGCCGGAGAGCGGCCGGTACGCAGTGTCATTCTGACCAATCAGGGGAACATGCCCTATAACCTGCGGCGTATCGCCTTTGCTCCATTGCACGACCAAGACGGGATTCACCGGTCCATTTTTGTCACGCTTAGGAATTTTGGCAAAGAGGGCTACGAGAAAGTCCTGAACGAGTTCTCGCGCGAAATGAGCGAAACGGAAGTCGAGCCGGCGACGGTCCGAATTCTCACGGATTTAAAGGCAGTCGTGCCGGGCGCAACGGAGCGTATCGAAGCGCAGTTTTCATTCATCGGGCTGAAAAAGCACCGTCTCTATGCCGGCAAGCTCCAGTTTGAGAATGCCAAAATCATACTGGATGTGGAGTGCACCGAATCACCCGATACGTCCCAAGGAGGGAAGAAATGAATCGCGCATCATTGAAAATAACGCCAGGTACCGATCTTCTCAGGTTGCTACAGGAGTTGAGCACGCTTGGGCCGAAGCTCATGTTCGAGCTAGGGCCGCAGCTCTTATCCCTGTCCGCGAAGACAACTGGCGATTTCCTGCAAACTACCGGTGACCTGATAACAGCCAGCCTGCCCAAAATTGAACTTCCGAAACTGCCAAAGAACTGCTGCGAGATTCCGGAGACAGAATGTCCGCCCCGTTGCGTGTGTGAGATTCGATGGAAGGCTTGCCAGGGCAGCGCCGTACAGGCTACTGTTCAGGTGACGAACACTGGGTCAGCCACGCGGAATTTCGTATTCAACGCTACACCGTTTTCTGGCCCAGGAAACCCGACGGCGGCCATCCAGGTGTCGCCTGAGACCGCAACGGTGGCGCCCAACACTTCTGTAAATGTCGCCGTCAGCTTTTCAGTCCCTGCCGATTTCCAATCTGGGAGTCAATACACCGCAGAACTTCGAGTGTACGGCGCTTACGAGCAATGCGTGTGCATTATTCTCGATATTGAACCCCCAACAAGTTGCGCACCCGAGCGCTGCGAAGTTCGGGCGGGTGATCTTCCCGTTCGGATACGCGCCCACAATTGGTATGACCACTTCCAGTGTACCGAGCCTTGCACGGAACTGCTGCGCCAACCGCAGGGTATAACTCATCGCAGCGGAAACCAGTAGCCAATATGTAACCGCGACGGGGTTCCAGTGATGCAGTTACTGGATCGTTGCAAAAAGGGAGGAAGTCATCATGGTTTCGACAGATCGCTCCGGGCGAATATCACCCGATGAATTCGTCAGGCGTCTTAAGAAAATCGTTACAAACAACTCTGAGGAAAGCACCCGGCTGCTGGCCCGGTTTACCGAATTTATGCGGGAGGCCAGTCGGGCGATTAGTAGCGACCGCACAGGGGAGCGAACGGACCCTGAAGCGTTGTTATCGCGGTGGCTAGATTTCAATCTGGCATCTTACTCGGTCCTGAGTGCGCAAAGCGTCGCGCTATTGGACGGCCTGGTGACCGCCGCGCAGAACACTCTTCTTCCGAAGACCGTGTCTGACGCGCCGGCTGCCGCGCCCCGAGTTGAGTTGCGACTGGCAGCTCGGCCCGGCGACCGGGCGACAACAGGGTTGGTGATCGAGAACCACTTCGACCGGCCGATCTCTGTAACGTTCGACGCCAGCGATCTGGTTCCCTCGGCGGGACCACCCCTTCCGGCCTCTGTTATCAGCTTCGAGCCGTCCACGCTCGTAATTGCGCCACGTGGTCAGAGCGTCGTTAAGACGACCGTCACAATTACATCGGACTTCATCGTTGGCCAGACGTACACCACAACGATTCGCTTGCTGGGTTTCGAAGCGAAGGAAATCGGACTTTCGGTAACCATACTGCCACCGGCGAAGGCCGGCTTTCCATCCTCTCCGCCGCCGGAACCCGCGGAAACGACAAAGAAGCAGCGGACGCAGAGGAGAAAACCTACGAAAACGGCAAAGAAGCAGCGGACGCGGAGGAGAAAGTGAGCTCCGGTCCGTTTACGGATCTGCCCTTCTCAGACGTACTGGAGCGGCGCTGGCTGCATTATGCGTTCATCACAATCGACGAGCGCCAGGCGATTATCAGCAATCTCGCGACGCTCGGAGGGGAGGACGGCGACGAGCCTACTGAGACCACGATGCTGCTCGCGTATCATCAGGACTACGGCTGGACCAGCAGCCAATGGCACGCGCACCTGCCGCGCGAGCCTTGGACTTCGTATGGCTCTCCGGGGTCAACGTCCACCCTGACCTCTAAACGAAACTTCGAGGTGCAGTCGCTGGCCGGGACGCCCTCGGTGTCGCTACGTCTCAAAAGCACGACCACACCCGCGCCGGCGGGTGTTTCGCATTTTCACACCACTCACTGGAAGCGATGGCAGGCGCAGCCCGGCGTCCTCGCGATGGGACATTGGGCGGATGGAATGGCGCCGCCGCGCGAGACCCTTGCCGTCGGCTACCACGAAAGGGTGCACGGTCGTTGGGGATGGCCGGAGATGGGAGGCTGGGTGTTCGGGTTTTGTAACGAGCTGGCCGACCGCCCCGACGGGCCGCCGAATTGGGCCATAGTTTTTGCGCTCCTACAGCCGCGAGATGAGGCGTACAACCATACGGCGATGGTCATGGTCTGGCGGCGGGGCCGGATGGTGTTGTTCATTCCGCGACGCGCGCTTCGGGTGAGTGTCGCGGGTCAGCTTCCTCGTGACCGCGTGCAGATGAGTCCGACCCTGTCACAGCTTCTGGGCACATTTGCTACAGCCTCCATTCCGGCCGTGCTCTGCATCGATGGTTATCAAGGCAGGGACTCGGTTCAGATTCGCTACCGCTGTCGAGATGCCGCGCGTTTGGTGGTCCCTTCGGAGACGAGCCTCCCGCCTTTTTCGGTGCACGAGGTAATCGGTGATATGGAAGTACGTATCAAGATGAATGGCTCGCATGCACTCTTCACGAGCCCAGGCATTGTAGAGTTCGCCGGCGGCGCAGGAGAAAGGTCCTGGAGTGCCCTCCGATAACCTTGGTTATGGCGCACAGCTCAAGCCGGCACGCGCTAAGGCTGGTGTGATTTCCGTCCAAAGCGCGGCTGATCTTCTGGCAGGAACTATCGAGATTCTTGTGCGACGTGCGCCTTCAATCGCAGCGGCCGCCGCTGGGGAACTGGGCTCCACTATGCTCGCGTTGCATTTTGGCGACGGCAGCCACGCCACCCTTTCCGCACGGCTCAACTCTCTGGTTCTCATGCGCAACGGCACGGACGCCCCGGTCACGTGTTTCTTCAACGACGATAGCCTCATCAGACTGTACGATTTGGAGCTGCGTCCAGCGCAGGTGCTTGAACAAGGCACGTTCGATGTGCGCGGTCCTACCGACCAGGTACTCGCGGTGTGGCGCACGTTCCTTTTGCTCGCCCAACGCGCCGCAGGCCTGCGTCCTGTTCAGAGCCTCTGGCGGGAGTATCGGCGGGCGCGCTCTCTGAACCTCAAGGTTACTCGGGACAGTCACGTCGTCGAGCCAGGGCCCGCAAGCCAGCCACCCGACGCGTCCGTCGTGCTACGAGCGGATAAACTGGCGGAGGCGCAATCTGCCTCAGTCGCCACCACGCGCGTCCTGTGGGACAGAAAGGTAGGCCAAGGCTGGTGGACCTTGGAAGGGCCGCAGGATGCAGATCTGTTTGAAGTCATGGAAATTTGCCGACGTCGTGTGGCCGACGAGATCTTTCGCCTCATTCCCAAGCGGCGGCCGGCCGACAGCCTATACAAGCTAATGCGCGACTACCCGGCGCGCGGCGGCAAAGGCCTGCGTCCAACGCTCTGCATCGCCACTTGTAGCGCATTCGGAGGGCACAGCGAAGACGCCGTGCTGATCGCGACTGCCGTTGAGATTTTTCACAACGCTTTTCTTATACATGACGACATCGAAGACGAATCGATCAATCGCCGCGGTAAACGGTGTCTACATATCGAGCACGGCATACCTCTCGCAGTCAACGCCGGCGACTCGTTGAATCTGTTGGCGGTCGAGACCGTACTCCGGAATATCAATGGTTTGGGTCTCGCCCGAACCCTCGCCTTAATCGATGAGATCATCCGTATGTGCCGCGAATCGCTTGAGGGGCAAGCGATCGAACTTGGTTGGATCAGAAAACGTATCGTGCCTACACGAGACGTTGACTACATCAATATGGTCAGCAAGAAAACGAGCTGGTACACCTGCAGATCCCCGTCTCGTTTGGGAGCGATCGCCGCCGGTCATACGCGGCCGCATGAACTTGGCCTGCTCGGGGACGTCTTCAAGGAAGTCGGTGTTGCGTTTCAGATACAGGACGACGTGTTGAACCTTATTGGGAAGGAGGATCTCTACGGCAAAGAGGCACTCGGCGACTTGTTGGAGGGCAAGCGGACCTTGATGTTGATTCACCTGATGCGCACCGTTCGGAAGCGAGAGAGAACAGAGCTTCTGCGCTGGCTTGGCGGTTCACGTAGTGCGCGTACCTTAGCTGCGGCGCGTGAGGTGCTCCACCGGATGACGCGCAGCGGCTCCATTGAATATGCCCGAACCGTCGCCGCTCGCCACGCGGCTCGCGCCACAAAACTCTTCGATGAAACTCTGGGCTTCATCCCCCGTAGCGAAGGCAAGGCGATCCTGCGACAGGTCGTCCATTATGTCAATACTCGGTTGCTTTGAGGGGAATAGCGTGAATCCGGCGGATCCACAACTCATCGCCCAAATCCAGCAAGTCACAAGTGGCGCCGCACGGATGCTGGTTACCCTTGCCCGCCGCGGCAAGGCGATCGAACGAGACGATCCCCAGCGTGCGGCATTCCTCCTAACAGCAGTAGGAGCCCATCCCTTATACAAAGGGGGACGTTTAGCATTCGACATGCTAGAAATCGAAGACGTCATACTGGATGCGTCGCGGGTTGATCCGATGAGCGTGCATGACATGGTGCAGTTACTGCAGGCGGACGCTCACCGTGTCGTCGAGATGCTGAGGCAGACGGGATCGCCTGCACAAATTCACCAAAGGCCGCATGCCGTATTTGGAAGCGAGACTAATGTGCAGGGCGTCCTTGCTGGTAACCATGGCGCCGACGCCGTAACCGAAGCGACAGGCCTAGCTCGAGTGAGCTTCGGTCTGGCAGGCGATGCGGCGCGAACGGCCGCGGAATTTTCGGTGCACGACAACGGCCACGATGCGAGAAATAACGATCCCGAATTGCGATCCTCTGATTACCTTTACGATTACGTTGTGCTCGGGTTCTTAGACGTCATCGGTGCTGCCGGAATATTTCAAATTTAGTGATTTTTGTTTTCCCCGAGTTAAACTCAAGCCGGATTAGCTCCATAAATTGGACATTTCTTCTGAAAAGCCCAAAAACTGGGTCGAATTTTCGTTAGGTCTCATGAACACGCCACCACCGAGACCACGTCAACCAAGTAATCCGCTTTGCCCAAGGTGCAGACAGGGCGAGCTTATCCGTGGCAAGGTTTTTCGTATGAACGGTCCTGTCGTAGCCATCGGCTTCATTCTTCTTATCCCGTCTATTCTCGGCATGTTGTTCGGCGTTCTTATGTTATTCGCCACTGGCGTGGCAAGCTCACAGACATTCACGTTTGTTATCATCATGTCATTCGTTGGCTGTCTCTTGGGCTGGCTACTCATCATGCGAAAGCGAGTTCTGCAGTGTGCGCTTTGTGACGCAGTGGTTCAGCTTCGTAACGAATGAGACACATCGTTCGCGTCACGACTGAATCCCATAGTTGTCTCAGACGAGTCGATGTTTAAGGCATAGGTGCCTGACCGAGTCTCGTGCCCGCACCCGGCGCATCGAAGACGGTAATAGTTTGCGCAGACACTGCGATGGACATTGCCAGGGCGATTAGGATGATTGTCGCCAGCACAAGCTGGAGAGCGAAGCGAGTCTTTATTTTCACGGGTAAGGGCGCGCCCTCCCGCTGTTTCCTTTTTGAGTAATAGAATGGTTTCATACTCCTTAATGCAACAACGGGGCCGTAAAACGGCTCGTTCTTTGGCGCGAAATTTCACGCACTGCTGGTCGATTACGCGACTCGCGAAGCGAACCAGTCTCGACGGTCAAGAAGCGGCTCACGCCGAATCCGCGTCTGCCTGGATTCGCGACGTCCTCGTCGCGAACTCCGGGCAACACGCGAGGCGTGTGTGCTCCCCAGATTATATCGGGGCGAGAGGATTTGAACCTCCGAGCTGTCGCCGCGGCGACCGCTCTATCATAGCCGGTCAAGTTCCTCTCTGCCACGGCCAGTCTTGTAGTATCGTTCGCGTTGCGCCGCTTCAGAGCGAGTAGAAAAGGTTTCGCAATGAAAGAGGACCCAAGGCACACCGTGCTTTGTCGCTTTGGAATCACCTGAATTGTGGCGGCGAATTCTCTCGGTCAAATCCTCACAGGAGCCGACGTAGCAGCGACCGGTCTTCTGGCTTCGCAATACGTAACAATAAAACATGCTACGCTGATCAAAATTCATGTCGGGGCGAGAGGATTTGAACCTCCGACCTCGTGGTCCCAAACCACGCGCTCTACCAAGCTAAGCTACGCCCCGCATGTGCAGGGTGATTTTTACCACGAATTCTGTTTTCGCGCATCTGGCGTGCGTACTCTCGCTTCTCAGACGTTATAGCCCCAGATTCGGTGCGAGCCGTTTTTCGACTGCGGCGACAGATTCGCCTCGCCGCTTTGCGTAATCTATCGCTTGATTGCGACCGATCTGACCGACCCCGAAATATTTTGCGTCGGCGTGTGAAAAATAGAGCCCGCTCACACTCGCCGCGGGATGCATCGCGAACGATTCGGTCAGTTTGATGCCTGCATTGTGCTCTGCATCGAGCAAATCGAACAAGGTTCGTTTTTCGGCGTGATCGGGACACGCGGGATAACCGGCGGCGGGCCGGATGCCGCGATATTTTTCACGAATGAGATCAGCATTCGACAATTGTTCGTCGCGCCCAAATCCCCATGCGATGCGAGCTTGTTTATGCAGGTACTCAGCGAACGCTTCGGCCAACCGGTCTGCTAACGCTTTGGTCATGATCGCGCCGTAATCGTCGTGCTGGCGTTTAAACTCCTCGGCCACCTCATCAGCGCCGTGAATCGAGACCGCAAATCCGCCGAGATAATCAGGCAATTGCCGATTGCCGATTGCCGATTGCCGATTTGAAATCGGCACAATGTAGTCCGCCAGGCAATGATTGAATTGTCCCGATGGTTTTTGCATTTGTTGACGCAGAAAATAGAAAGTCGCGATGTTTTCCGTGCGGGTGTCATCAGCGTAAACGTGGACATCGTCGCCGACAGCGTTTGCTGGCCAAAAAGCGTAAACGCCGCGCGGGACCAGGAGATTTTTCGCTACGATCAGTTCAACCAGTTTCTGCGCGTCATCGAAAAGTTCGCGCGCTTGCTTGCCGATCTTTGGATCGTCGAAAATCGCTGGGTATCGGCCGCGCAATTCCCACGCATGAAAGAACGGCGACCAATCGATGTATGGAACTAGCTCGCCCGCCTCAATCTTTTGGACTGCGCACACGCCTCGTCCGCCACAGGACGGATTCGCCGTGGTGAACGTGCTCCGTTCGGCGCCCTCGCCGAACAGTTCGTCAGTCCCATACACGCGCACTCCTGTAAACTCCGGTTTCGGCGGCACGTAGTTGCTCCAATCGATCGGCGTGCGATTTGCGCGCGCTTGGTCGAGCGTCAGCATTTTTTTTCCCTCGATTTTTGCCGCGTGTTCCCGGCGCAAACGCTCGTAATCTTCGCGCGTTTTTTTGTCGAACTCGGATCTGAGTTCCTCGTTGAGTAATGAATTCACGACGCCCACGGCACGAGAGGCGTCTAGCACGTGCACCGTGCTGGCGCGATAGTGTGGCGCGATCTTCACGGCCGTATGTGCACGGCTCGTTGTCGCCCCGCCAATCAGCAGCGGCAGACGAAATCCTTCGCGCTCCATTTCCTGCGCGACGTGCACCATCTCATCCAGTGACGGCGTGATCAGTCCGCTCAAGCCAATCGCGTCCGCACTTTTCTCGCGCGCTGTGTCCAGGATCTTCGCCGCCGGGACCATCACGCCAAGATCGATTACGTTATAGTTGTTACATTGCAGAACCACGCCCACGATATTCTTGCCGATATCGTGCACGTCGCCTTTCACAGTGGCCATCACGATGCGACCCTGCGGTTTGGCGTTAGCAGATTTTTCCGCTTCCATGAACGGCATCAGGTACGCCACGGCTTTTTTCATCACGCGGGCACTTTTGACCACCTGCGGTAAAAACATCCTGCCCGACCCGAATAAGTCGCCGACCACGCTCATCCCGGCCATGAGCGGTCCTTCGATTACATCGAGCGGCCGCTTGTGTTGACGACGCGCTTCTTCCGTGTCGGCGTCGATATAATCGACGATGCCTTTAACCAACGCATGTTTCAGGCGATCTTCGACAGGCTGTTTTCGCCACGTTTCATCGGCAACCGGGGTTTTGCCCTTTGCCTTGACGCGTTCTGCGAACTCGATCAGCCGTTCGGTTGCGTCGTCGCGGCGATTCAACAGTACGTCTTCGACCAGTTCCCGCAGATCGGGATCGATTTCTTCGTAAACTGCCAGTTGCCCGGCATTCACGATCGCCATGTCCAGACCGGCGCGGATGGCGTGAAACAGAAAAGCGGCGTGCATCGCCTCGCGCACAGTGTTGTTGCCGCGAAACGAAAACGAAATATTGCTGACCCCGCCGCTGACGCGCGCGCCCCGCAGCTTCTGTCTGATCCATCGCGTCGCTTCAATGAAATCGACCGCGTAGTTGCGGTGCTCTTCAAGACCAGTGGCGATGGTCAGAATGTTCGGATCGAAAATGATGTCATTCGCCGGAAAGTCGGCCTTTTGTGTCAACAGGTCGTAAGCCCGCGTGCAGATTTCGATTTTGCGCTGAAAGTTGTCCGCCTGGCCTTTCTCATCGAACGCCATCACGATAGCGGCCGCGCCGTATCGCCTGATTAATTGTGCCTGGCACAGAAATTCTCCTTCGCCATTCTTCAGGCTGATGGAGTTCACGACCGCTTTTCCCTGGAGACATTTCAATCCGGCTTCGATTACGCTCCATTTCGAGCTGTCGATCACGATGGGGATGCGCGCGATTTCCGGTTCGCTGCCGATCAAGTTCAGGAAGCGAACCATGGCCGCTTCGGAATCGATCATCGCTTCGTCCATGTTGACGTCGAGCAGGTTTGCGCCGCCCTGCACCTGCTGACGCGCCACAGCCAGCGCACCTTCGAAATCGCCTGCGAGGATCAGCCTCGAAAATCTCGGCGAACCAGTGATGTTGGTGCGCTCCCCAATCACAGCGAAACCAAACTCCGGCGTGATGTTTAACGGCTCGAGGCCGGAAAGCTGCAACGCATTTGCGTCAGAGACCATTTTTCTCTCGATCGGCCTCCGCCGCGGCGGACGCCCTACAGTTTGGCTCGCGCGGTCTGTAATCGCGCACGGCATTTGCGACTGCGAGGATGTGTTCCGGGGTTGTGCCGCAGCAGCCGCCCACAATATTCAGCCAGCCGTTTGCCGCCCACGCCGCAACTTTCGGCGCAAACGACTCTGGAGTTTCAGGAAATCCGGTCAGCGAAAGCGGATCGGGCAAGCCCGCATTCGGATAGGCGCCGATGTAAAACGGCCCGCCGCGGCGGGAAAGTTCTTCGATAAACGGTTCCATTTCATCGGGACCGAGCGAGCAATTCAAACCGAGGATAAGCGGTTGCGCGTGCGCGATGGAAATGAGGAATGCTTCCACAGTTTGGCCGCTCAAGTTCCGGCCGGATTTGTCGATCACGGTGCCGGAGATCATCAAAGGTACCCGTCGTCGCGTTTCTGCGAACGCATCGGTAATAGCGAACAACGCGGCCTTTCCGTTGAGCGTGTCAAAAATGGTTTCAACGATGAGAAGATCGACACCGCCTTCAAGCAGCGCTTTCACTTGATCGAAATAAGTTTGGCGAAGCTGATCGAACGAGACCGCGCGAAATGCCGGATCGTTTACGTCAGGTGAAATGGAGCCAGCGACTGGAAGCGGTCCCATTGATCCGCCGACAAATCGCTGCTGACCGGTTTCAGTCGCGGTCCGATCCGCGGCATGGCGCGCGATCCTCGCCGCTTCAAAATTAATGTCATGAACGAGGCCGCGAAGACTGGGGTCGTCCACGACGCGCTGGAAGAATTCCTGGTCTTTGCGGCTGCGTGTAGGTTCGCCCTGAAAAAGGAAATCGTGTAAGCCGATCGTTGTTCCGCTGAAAGTATTCGTCTCGACGATATCCGCGCCGGCCTCGAGGTAATTCGAATGAATTTCCTCGATGACCTGCGGCTGCGTTAAGTTCAATAGCTCGAGGCTGCCTTTGAGATCTTTGCCTTTCCACTCGCGGAACCGTTCCCCGCGATAATCAGCCTCGGACAGTCTGTGGCGCTGGATCATCGTGCCCATGGCGCCATCAAGCACGACCACGCGCTCGCGCATCAGCGCTTCCAGAGGATGAATACCATTTGTCGCCATATTGTTCGGCAACTAAACGGGGTTTCGTTTGGCGATCAAGAAACAAATTAACGCATCATGATGCGTAGATGCGTTGTTTGCGACTTCTGGGGCGTCGCGGCAAAACTTGTGCCGCCTTACTGAACGGTGCCAAGCGTACAAACCCGAGTCGTTTGTGGCAATAACAGTGCCATTGTTTCTACAGGTTGAACCCGAATTTCATTGCGTGCATTCTTCGAAAGCAGCGGGTTCGCCGCGCAGATGGGCAAGAATCTCACCGGCAAAATGCAGTGACCCGGTGATCAAAATTAGATTCGGTTTCGCGCGCGCCAGATCGAGCGCTTCGGCAATTGAAGGAGTGATGGAGTAGGGGAGTGGTGGAGTAATGTTGGACACGACTTTTGCTAACTCTTCCGGAGCTGCGGCGCGGCTGCTGCGAATCTTAGGCAACACAACTGAATCAGTAATTGGCGCCAGTGCTTCGCAGATCCCCTGCAAGTTTTTGTCGGACAAGACCGCAAGCATTAACGTGGCGTGCTGCTCACCAAAGATTTCGCGCCACGTTTCGGCAAGCATGCGCGCGGCGGCTGGGTTATGCGCGCCATCGATAACTGTACGCTCATCCCAGTTCTGAAAACGAGCAGGCCACTCGATCGCCGCTAGTCCGCGTACAATTGCTTTTTCATCGACGGGAATATTCGCGGCCTGAATCGCAGCGACCGCCACAGCCGCGTTCTGTTTTTGATACTGGCCACGCAGGGCAACGGGCGAGCGGTTGCAAGGTTCATTTATGAATTGCAATGGCGCACCGCATTCAGCGGCTCGCGCCCGAATGACTTCTTTAGCTTTGGCTCGCTGGGGAGCGGAAACAACCGGAACTCGTGAATTAATGATTCCCGCTTTCTCTCCCGCAATCTCAGCGAGCGTGTGTCCCAACCACTTTTCATGATCAAGATCAATCGGAGTAATGACTGAGACATCGGATCGAACCGCGTTGGTCGCATCCAACCTGCCGCCCAAGCCAGTTTCAAGAATGATAACATCGACTTTGGCTTCAGAAAAATGTTTTAGCGCGAGCCCAGTGATGGCCTCGAAGAATGTCGGATGCGGGTCCCAATCGGCGATGAGATCGCGAATTCTTTCAAGTCCGCTTGCGACTGCGTTTTCGGAAATCATTTCGCCATTTACGCGAATGCGTTCGCGAAACGTGACGAGGTGAGGGGATGTGAACAGGCCTGTGCGATAGCCTTGTGCACGACAGATGGAATCGATCATCGCGCAAATGGAGCCTTTGCCGTTCGTGCCGGCGACGTGGATGATTTTGGTAGAATTGTTCGGCGGGGCGCCGAACACAACACGCGAGGCGCGTGCGCTCCCTAGACTAAGTTCGTCAAGCAAGCGGCGGATGTTCTCCAAGCCGAGCTTAATGCCGAAGCGTTGGAGGCCGTACAACCATGCGAGCGCCTCTTTGTATGTCAGAGACGGTCGCGGCAATGCCTCCTTCGCTTTGCTATCGCGTACCGAAGACGCATCTCCGACGTTCACGGCGTCACGGCAAAGTAACTGAGCAAACGACTGATTTCGTCGCGCAGTTTTTTTCGGTGCACGATCATGTCGATCAAGCCGTGTTCCTGGAGAAATTCGGCGGTCTGAAATCTTTCGGGCAACTCCTGGTGGGTTGTTTCCTTGATCACTCGCGGTCCAGCAAAACCGATCATGCTTTTTGGTTCGGCGATGATCACGTCGCCTAACGAGGCGAAGCTAGCCATTACGCCGGCAGTGGTGGGGTTCGTGAGCACAGAAATATAAGGCAGCTTCTCTTCTCCGTGACGTGCCAGCGCCCCGCTGGTTTTCACCATTTGCATGAGGCTCAACATTCCTTCGTACATGCGCGCGCCGCCGGACGCGGCAACAATGATGACTGCGCAGCGCTGCGCGGTGCTGTATTCAATCGTTCGGGTAATTTTCTCCCCAACGACCGAGCCCATGGTGGCAGCGAGAAAACCGAAATCCATGACCGCGATGGCGACCTTATAGCCGTCGAGAATGCCATACCCGCTGATGACCGCGTCGAGTAAACCGGTGCTCTCCTGATATTTTTTGATCCGATCCTTGTATGTCGCCATTCCCTGAAAACGCAGCACGTCAACGGATCTCAGGTCGGCGTCCATCTCTACAAAAGTGTCCGGGTCCAACAGATTTTGGATTCGCTCCCTGGCCGGTTGCACTTGGTGATAATCGCAGCGCGGACAGACACGTTGATTTTGCGCAAGCTCAATTTCGGGCACGACTTGGCCGCAGCCAGGGCATTTCTGGAAAAGGCCGCGCGGGATTTCCCGCTTTTTACCGGCCTCAGCCTTGATTGCTGGTTTCTTAAAAATTGCCATGGGGTTATGCGCGGGCTGCGGTGGCGGCATGAACCGACATTGCGCCGGCGCGTTTCAAAACCCGCGCGCACTCGCTCAATGTCGAGCCCGTTGTGAGGACATCATCGATTAGCAACACGCGCAAGCCTCGCACGTCCGCGTTTTTTCGTAAACGGAATGCATTGTGCAAATTTTCCATGCGCTCGGAACGATCGAGCGCGGTTTGTGTGGTGGTATAACGAATACGCTCGAGCAGCGGCCTGGAAGGAATGGAACTCTGCGCGCTTAGCAATTCCGCCAGCAGACTGGCTTGATTAAAGCCGCGTTCCCGTTGTCGAGCGGGATGTAATGGCACCGGCACGATCACGTCCAAAGAAACATCGCGCAGCCGTTTGTCGTCCAGCGCCGCCCGAAGCCAGCCCACTACAAGATGGCGCAGGTGAATCTGGCGGCCGTATTTAAATTCGTGGATGATTTCGCGAACGATGCCGCGACCACGGTATGCGGCTACCGCCGCCTCGAAGTACATCGTGCGATGTGCACAGTTGGCGCAGGTAAACGCGCTAGTGATCGAGCCTTCGAAGGGCTCTGAGCAGGTCTCGCAAAATGGCGCCACGATGCGGACGATCTTTGCTTCGCAGCTATTGCAGAGATACTCGCCGGCTGGGAGGTTTTTCCCGCAATTCGTGCACGTCGCCGGAGAGAGCAACGATACGGCCGCCTGGAACAGCTCAGACTTGTGAATCGCGATCATGTTTCAGCCAGCGCCGCATCATCATCCATGTTACTGCGACCAGACACAGCGGTACGATTCCAACGAGCAGATTCTTTCCAAGCCACGGCAGCGCGGCAACTTTCTGGCGCGCCAGCGAACTGAACGTGCCGCTTGCAAAAATCCATCCGGCATGGAGACCAATCGGCAGCCATAAGGAATGTGTAAGCACGCGTGCATCGGCGAGAATACAGCCGATCAAAAATAATGTGGCAAACGCGGCCAGCACCATCATCGGATCACCGAATCCGGCGAAGGCGTCGCCAATGGATTGGAAGCCCGAGGTCCATGTCACGATTGCGGGTTCGCGCTCCGATCCCTTCAAGAAATGCACTGCTGCGAAAAGTGCCGACACAGCCACGACCGATAGCAGCTTTCGACTATTCCGTAGTAAGATGCCCAAGATGATTCCGCGGAAGAACGTCTCTTCGATGAATGGAACACTAACCGCTGCAAGAAGCACCTTGCCAAAGCGCGGCCAGATAAAAACGTGTCGAAATGAGTAAGCATGCAATGCAATCAGCAAGGCACCGCAAAAGAGCAGGGGAATGACCGAGAGCAGGACTCCGGAGCCAACATCGCGTGCCCAATGGGGATTGGGCGCAAGGCCCAGATCAGTCATGCCTCGTACCTGGCTGACGCGCAGAAGCGGCCAAAGCAAAAGCACAGCAGCGATTAGGACGGCGCGATGAAAGAACGTGTCGAAATCGTATTTCGCCAGGAACGGGAACACGCCGTGCGCCGCAAGCGCCTGAACTGACCAGAAAAGAATTGGAGCAAAGAGCGCTCCGACGACGACGATGGCGATAAAATAGGCTGCTAATGTAGCCGCGTCTTTCAAGCCTGCTAATGTAAGGTGGTAGCGCGATGCGGAGTCAACACATATGGATGGAGAGGGATGAGCAAGGGAGTAAGCGCGAAGTGCGCGCAACGAGATTCGGCGGCAGGTGGCGACTTCAGGCCAAAACGGCAGGCGATCTAGACTGGACGTATTACGAGCGCCCGTTGCTGGAGGATTTATTGGCTCTAAAGGAGATCCTGGTGCGAAAATATCAGCGGCGGCGTGCTTCAAGTGAAGATGTGGCATCTGTGGAAAAGCTGATCGCCGACCAAACGGAAGCAGAGAGTTAGGCAATGCGGTTTCTGACAGATGGCAATCAGCTAAGTAATTCAACTAGAGACCTCTTGATCTCTTTATTACGTTCATTTCAGATCCACTTTTCGCCCCGGACAATGAGCCTTCGGACGAGCAAACATGCCGAAAAAGTTGCGGCTTGATCAACTACTCGTCGGGCAAGGATTTTTCCCCAGCCGTGAGCAAGCGCGACGGGCGATATTGGCCGGCCATGTGAGCATTGGCACGCGGATCGCGGCCAAGCCATCAGAGCTGCTCGACGAGCAAACGGCAATCGCGGTAAAGCGCACGCCAAAGTACGTCGGCCGCGGCGCTCTGAAGCTGGAGCCTGCCCTCGATCATTTTCAAATCGATGTGCAGGAAAAAACGGTGCTGGACATTGGCGCCTCAACCGGTGGTTTTACCGATTGCATGCTACAACGTGGAGCCAGGAAAGTTTACGCAGTCGATGTCGGTTACGGCCAACTGGACTGGAAACTCCGCAATGATCCACGCGTGATTGTGCTCGAAAAAATCAATGCGCGATTTCTCACACGTAAGCACGTTGCGGAACCTGTCGATGCTTGCGTGATTGACGTTTCTTTCATTTCGCTAACGCTGATTCTGCCGAACGCGTTCGCCTTACTAAAGCCAGATGGAGTGGTTCTCGCGCTTATCAAACCGCAGTTCGAGCTGCAGCGCTCTGATGTGGGAAAGGGCGGAATTGTTCGTGATCCTCGCTTGCACCAGAAGGCGCAAGACAAGATCGTCGCGTTTGTGAACGATCTAGGCCATGTTGTGGCTGGCATTGCGCCGGCCGGGATCAAAGGCGCGGACGGGAACCAGGAATTCTTTGCATGCATACGAAAACAATCGGCTTAATCGCTCACACCGGGAAGCGCGGCGTCGCGGAGCTTATCAACGCGATTGCCAAAGAATTCGACCGACTCTCAATCTCGATCTTGTTTGAAAAGGAAACGGCGCGTGTTGCTGGAAAGCAGTTGGGCTATCCAGTGGCGGAGCTTGGAGCTATGACGGATCTGTTGGTCGTAGCCGGCGGCGACGGCTCAATTCTGCGCGTCATCGGTCAACTGGGCGAAATGATCAAGCCGATCTTCGGCATCAACGTCGGTTCGCTCGGTTTCCTGACCAGCGTGAGTTCGTCGAATTATCGCGAAGCTGTCGAATGCATCGCAAAAGATCGGATCAATTTCAGTCACCGCGCGTTGCTCGAGGCCAGGGTTACCCTCGGCGACAAAAGGACAAACAAAATGCTCGCGCTAAACGATGCCGTGTTAAGCCGTGGCGAACTTTCGCGTCTTGTCATGTTGCGCACCCGAGTGAACGGCGAAACGCTCACGGAGTTCAATGCCGACGGATTAATTGTCGCGACTCCGACCGGCTCGACCGCCTATTCACTGTCGGCCGGGGGACCGATTCTCGACCCTGAGTCCGGCGTTTTTGTAATCACGCCGATTTGCCCGCACGTTCTGACGAACCGCTCGATCATTGTGGCAGATGGATCGATTATTGATATCGAAGCGTGCGATCCCGATTATCCCGTTTACCTGACGCTCGATGGTCGCAGGCCGATCCACGTTGAGCGCGGATCGATCGTCACCGTTCGCAAAGCAAAGAAGACGCTTCCGCTGGCCTCGTTGCCCGACGCCTCATTCTTCAGTGTCGTCCGGCAAAAGCTCAAATGGAGCGGAAGCAACGTCTGATTGGATGCACGCGTTCAGACGCTGCGACTGAGCGGAGGAGCATACTCTTTCGCCCGCGCTGACTCCGGGCGGGATTCTTTTTCTTTGTGTGATTTTTCGAAACCTGATAATCAGCATTGCCATGAATCTTTTGAGCTTGCCCGATGGCCGCATCATAAACCTCGAACATCTCACTTACGCGGAACGCGCTGGCGAGTACCTGGCCTTGCATTTCGATAGCGGATCTGATGGAGGGATGGGCTCGGTCGTCAGGTTGAAACAAGGCGAAGGCGCAAGGCGCGTATGGGCATACCTTGCGGGCAAATGCACCGGGAAAATCGAGCCGGCGCAATGAGGCAGAGACACGAACCTTCTTTGCGCTGGGCATTGATTAGTGTTGGCTGCCGATTGGCCGTCGGTGGTCGCGCGTGCCGAAGCCGTGCTTCAGTCCATGAGCACCCTATTCTCGATTGTGGAGTGTTGGCGACCCGAAAAATCAATGAGCGGCGCGATATGGGAAGCCATTTAAGTGCGAGCAAGAGGACGGCATCGAGTGACGCCGGCCACCGACGACTAAAGATATTTGGTCGAGACACGAGCCGTCATAATGGTTCGTGCACGGTGCGCGCCCCTCAGCGACATCGATAAGCTGGAATATAGTCTCGATCTCCGACCTGGCAGTCAGGCCTTCTTCTCTTTTCAACTGTTTTAGCGTCCGAGAAGCGTTATCATGCCAGCCTCGTTTAAGCATGAATTCGTTCCACATGTAAATTTCAGCTTCAGACGGCCGATGTCCCATGCCAAAACACGATTCCAAAATCGCTCCATCGGATAGACCTTCGTTTACGTACTGAATCACTAGATTGTAGGTGACGCCGAGAAAATTTACGCAGTATTCGTCGAGACCTTTTCCCAGGTTCGCTTGATACTCTGGAGGCAGTTCCCCGTTGGCGTGGGCCCGGATTTGATCGACCATTCGACCGAAGTAGACCAAGCCGCCGACCTTATCGCCGGGACTACGCAGACCGACATTTTTCATGGAGGGGCCATTTGCTTAAGAGAAACGACCTAAGAGTGTCAAGACAAAATTTGGCGATTGATAACCAATCGGCGCCCACGCCTCTGGATTATATGCCATACAGCACGTGATTTTATCGGGCCCGTCGATCCCCATTGAAGATTCTCGCGATCACAGTCTTTGGATTGCATCTTCCGCGGAGTCGTGATGCACTGGGCGGGGTTGATCAAGGCAAAACGGATATGGCAAAGAAGCAAACTGTACTCAGTAAACGACTTTACATCGCAACATTTTTCCTCTTTGTGGTGGTCCTCCTCTTTGCATGTACCAAGGGCAATGAGGCGCCATCAGCCTCTGTTCCAGCCGACTGCCAACTGTTTCTGGACAAATATTTTGGCGCATGGAAATCAAAAGACGTCGCTACACTGCAGTCGCTTTGTTTCTACCTATCACCCGAAGACCGGGCAAGACTTCCGGAGGGGAGTCTAGAGATGTGGCGCGAATCGAAAAACAAGCTCGTGACTGAGAACTTCGAAGGAGTAACTACCGAGTTTGGCGATTTTAAAGGGTACAATGTACTCAGGGTGAAGACCACCACGATATCTCCGCAGGATCAGCCTGTAGCAAATATGATGGGCTCAGGAATTCATACCGAGCTGGTTTGTAAAGCCAAGTTCTCAAAGAAACGTGACGCGCACGTTGGGCTGCACCTCATAAAGGAAACAGAAGGCTCGCCGTACATTGCCGCCGCCTGGAATTTCCAAGCAGCGCCATGAAGTTTTGCGGGCACTGCGTAACAGCCGGCTGCACGGCATCTAAATGTGCTCATCGTTGCGACGGCGGAGAGGGTGCACGTTTGCGAGGCAAAAATGTTCCGACACGCTGGTGGATCGATTTTTTATGACATATAGTTTTTTACGGAAATTTTTGAGCTCCTGGCCTTTGCCCCGGAATCGCTGTTGACGCTCTGCAGTATTTCACGTCAAGCTCCGGTACCTCGCCCAACTCCGTGACGTTGTAAGCGAAATTGCGTCGGAGTTGAGTAGTTGTACAATTCTAAAATTCCGAGCGGATACTTGACCGCTCGTTAGGCCCAACGAAGAAATGGCGTTGGGCGAGTGCGACATCGCGGCACAGGTTACAATCGCGTTACCATAAAGTTGTAGCCGTGTTCCACCCCTCAGGCTACCAACATCGTAACGTGATCTTATGAGCGTGCTCGACACCACTAAGGAAATTCGCCGAATGGCTGCTACTGCAACTTTGAGTAAAGATGTGATT
>JBKOYE010000115.1:0-6542 GCA_046725275.1 Verrucomicrobiota bacterium | reverse complement strand
TCGTCGAGTACTACCAAGCCGAGGCGATTGGTCATGCCACAGCCATCCTCGGCAACCACGAAGACGCGCTGGACGCCGTTCAAGAAGCATTTATTGACGCTTTTCAGGCGTTAGACCGGCTCGATCTCAGTCGACGCTTTTACCCGTGGTTTTATGTGATTCTTCGAAATCGTTGTCGCCCATTGACGATTGCGCGATATTCTAAGGGAGTCATTCCGACGAGACGTTTGAAGGTCCGGCAAAAGTGACTCTGGTCAGCAAATCCGGTGGCTGCCGCAATGGCGGAGAGCGATTCAGTAGTACCACCCAACTCACGGCAAGCTTTTGCGATCCGAAGCTGACGGATGTATTCCCCAACAGTGCATCGATTGAAGCGTCGGAATTCACGAGCGAGGTGAACTGGATGTATGCTTACGGCGGCCGCAATTTCAGCTACCGTCATGCGTTCGTGAAATCCCTCTGCCAGAAGTTCTATGACTTGAGACATCCAGCGTGGTGGGATGCGGGTAACTTGTCTAACATTGAACCGCGAAACTTCTGCTAGCATCTCTAAAACCAGCCCTTCGATCGCAAGAGCTGACGCAGCGTCAGACATTAGGAATTCGCTATAAAGCCTGAGCATAAGCCACGTTAGACGGCCGCGACTACTTAGTGACTCATCCAACTTCAGCGAATATTCACTCGCCCGCTGAACCCAATGAGCCGGTACGTCTACAGTAAAAGCACGCACTGCGCCAGAAGAAAGGATTAGCGAGTGATCAAAATTGGGCGGCTGATACTTAGATACGAAAGTTTCATACTTTCTCACACTGCCCGCGAACAATTCCTCGCAAGTGCCTTCTAAGGGAACGCAGAAGACAGCCTCTTGGTGAAAATGAGTGCACGCAACTCTTTGAGTAGCGATGCCGCCAATTTCCGAAGAGACTTTACTAATTGACGAATATGTGGCGTCCCGTAACGTAAGGCCGGAAATTTGACCTTCCCTAATTACGGCTTCAGAAATCTCTCTCGTCGACAAATCAGTCATCACTCTAGTTGGCAGCCTGCTCCGAAATGTGGGTCGCTCGCGTCGACACGATATGCGATTGGTTGTTTCAGATTGCAACACGTTACCGGAGGCAAGGGCTACAGTCAAAGACGTATCGATCAGCCGTGGGCCGAGATCCGTCTTAAGAACAATCTATTTCAGCTCATCGTCGAACATCCTATCCGTAACCCAAGTTTGATGGTACTCGCTCCTTACACTTGAACAACATAAAACTATAGCTTTTTCAAGCGCGACGCGCTAACTGATAACCCGCATCCTCGTCGTGGGAACAGTTGGGTTTCCACTCGAGCGTTGGAACTCGGCCAAAGCCAGCATCCAGCTCTACCTCCTTCCAGGTTAAGCTCAAAGTCACTATGACTGTGGAGTATACCTGGTGATTCTGATGATTAGAGAAGGCAGAGAAGTACTTGATGTAATCAGAACGGTACACAGAAGACTCCTTTTCTGGAATCGTCCCTCATCGGCATCGGTGGATTTTCAGTCTGTTTATTAGTTTTCCGCTGACTGTCGGGGATCAGTTTGTTTGCTTCATCAATATTATCCAGAGGTTTAAGATATGAGGTATCAGAACTATTTAGAAGTTCTCTGAGTGACTTTGAGGTCTTCTGTATGAAAATATTTACTCATTTACGTAGCGCGATTATCGGATCAACTTTCAGAGCCCTGCGCGCCGGAAAATAGCTGGCAAGTATCGCAACCACGACCAACAGCAGAGGGACCACAAAAAAAATTGTAGGATCAGTAGCAGTCACGCCGAACAACAGGTTCGACAGAACTCGAGTCACGGCCACAGCCGTCGTCAGTCCAATGGCAACGCCGAGCAGCACTAATTTGAATCCTTGTCCTACAATCATTCTCAGCACATGCCGCTGCTGAGCGCCCATTGCCATGCGGATGCCTATTTCATGCGTGCGTTGCGCGACCGAATAGGAAACAATGCTGTAAACCCCCAGTGCGGCTAAGATGAGAGCCAGAGCAGCGAAGGTCGCTAGCAGCAAAGCAATCACGTTGGGCTCTGCAAGTGAGTGGCTGAACACTTCCTCCATGGTGTTGATGTTATAGACCGGCTGATCTCGATCCACGGCCAACACTTGAGTGCGCAACCTGTGAGCCAGCCTCACGGGATCAGATGTCGATCGCACCAGCACATTCATCAAAGCCGAAGGATTCTGAAGGTAAGGCACGTAAATCTCCGGTTTCGTCTGGTCATCAAGGGCGTCTCCTTTAACGTCTCCAACAACGCCTACTATATTAAGCCAAGTGTTATTCGACTCTGGGCGCCACGGAACCTTCGCAGCCGGGAACTGCGGCTTGAGGCGCCTACCAACGGGATCCTCATTGGGCCAATAGCGTCGCGCCATTGTTTTATTAATCATTACTACACCATGCGACTCATCGTTGTCCTGCTCGGTAAAATACCGACCTTCTAACAGTGGGATGCCCATAGTACGAAAGTAGTTTTGGTCTATCACACAGTATGGGACTGTGATTTCCTGTCCTGGAGGCGGCGGGTTAACACCTTCGATGGTTACGCCAGTCACATCTTCCAGATTGGACAGTGGGAGAAAATTGACAGCACTAGCCGACTCCACTCCTGGTTCAGTTTGAATTCTCTGTAGCGTCTGGTGGTAAAAGGCTGCCGTCTGCGCGGCTGTAGTGTATTTTGCCTTAGGCAATGAGATCTGCATCGTGAGGACGTTCTTGAGATTGATGCCCCGATCGATGTTTTGCAGAAGAAACCAACTCCTAATCATCAACCCAGCGCTAATCAGAAGTGGCACTGTAAGAGTAATCTCAAGGACAACAAAGAGATTACGCAGCCGTCGACGGCTCGGAGGTTCCGATAAAACCCGCCCGCCTTCCTTTAGAGTCTCGCTCAAATTCAGTTGAGAGGCCCTCAGACCAGGAATAAGGCCGACGATCACGCCGACCAGAATTGAAACTAGCAGAGTGAAACCGAGTACTCGAAAGTCAAGGCTAAACTTTTCCAAACGCGGGACTCTATTTTCGGGTACGATCGCGTTCAGAACATCTATTCCCCAATAAGCAAGCAGCAAGCCTGCCACTCCGCCGAGAAATGCTAGCGACAGACTTTCTGTGAGTAGTTGCCGCATTAGACGGAACCGGCTGGAACCGAGCGCGAGCCGAATTGCAATGTCCTTTTGCCGTGCGGTTGCCCGGGTCAGCAACAAGTTGGCTACGTTGGCACACGCGATCAGCAGGACAAAGCCGACCACCGTCATCAGAATAAGCAATATGGGACGGATTGGTTTGACAGTCTGATCGTGCAGGTTATTGACTTGTGCGCCCCAGCCGGAGTTTGTCTTTTGATACTCTTGCGCAAGACGAAGCGTAATACCATCCATCTGTGCTTGAGCCTGGGCCAATGTCACGCCTTGCTTTAAGCGCCCATAGACAACTATGGAGTGATCTTCGCGTGTTAGTTGCTCGGGCGGAAAAGCGATTGGCATCCACAATTCCAATTCCGCGTTGAGAACACGAATGAAACGAAAACTGGCGGGAAGAACTCCGATGATGGTGAAAGACTCGCCATCGATTGTCAGGCGTTGGCCGATCGTATTTGGATCGCCACCAAAGCGGCGCTGCCAGAGAGCATGGGTCAGCACGACAACACGATCGCTCCCTACCTGTTCCTCTTCAGGTCCAAAGTTGCGCCCAATCGCCGGTTTCACACCCAGCAATGGAAAAAAGCTGGCGGAAACGCGCGCGCCCTGATATCTCTCAGGATCTCCTGAACCAGTCACCGTGTAGTACCAAAAACGAAAAGCCGCGAGATCCTCGAAGACTTGGTTTTGTTTCTTCCAATCAAGGAAATTAGCGGGTGAAACTATTGATCTAGGCACCGCTTGGGTTTGATTGGTTTCCCAGATCATCACGATCCGATCCGGTTCTTTGTAAGGTAAAGGTCGCATCAGGATGGTATTGACCACACTAAAGATCGTCGTGTTTGCACCAATACCGAGTGCCAAAATTAACGTTGTAGTTGCTACAAAGCCAGGATGTTTGATGAGCATGCGAGTGCTGGAGCGCAGGTCGTGCAACAGGCTCATTGTCCCTCCGAGTTGAAGCGCCTCACTTAGTTTGCTCTCCCCCACTGCCAACGCGACTGGAGCGGAGGGAATCTTGCCATTACACTCGAGTGAGAGGTCAGTCCATTTATGTTGTCAGATTGCGCTCGTCACGAAATAAAGACCGTAAGCCTTCGGCTCACGCTATGGACCAGAACACAAGTTCCTGAACCCATACGTGGCGACGAAAAGGATGTGACGGACCAACAATTTTCCGTGCGAAGACCATCACGGCATGAACCTTCCATACCCGAGGATAACAACGAACGCGGCGACAAGAAGAATTGGCCACATGAATCTGATGTAATAAATTCCTTTATAAAGGCGTTCGATCTCGTCCTGCGAGGCAGTTTCCTCCGCGCCCAAAATGGAATAATTATTCTTTCTCTAACTCCCATCGCTCATTGTTAATTTTGTTAGATTTAGGAGAGCGTACCAAGAAAAACGGCTACGAAAGCAAACGTGTCGTTCAACCCATGACAAATAATGTTTGACCACAGGTTCCGCCTGCCAATCAAATAGAGAAGTCCAAACCCAATGCAGCTAATGACAACTCCAATCGCTCCGGCAAGGCCTTGATATTCGTGATTAAGTGCGTAAAAGAGGCTGCTTCCCACCACCGCCCAGATCCAACCGGCGCGAGTACGGCCAATCACCTCCACAATGCGGTAAATCAAGTATGCGCGAATGATCTCCTCGGCGAAACCGCCCATGATCCATCCCGCCGAAATCCAGGCTAGAAGCTGCGAGAGATTTAAGTTGTGAAAGCGCGAAAAGTTAGGCGGTTCAGGGAAGAAATGTCGAAGTACAGGCTGCACCAGCAAGGCTTGAATGGTGAGAATGATAATCACTGCTGCCAATCCCCGCAGTGCGCTCTTTAGCCACGACGAGGGACGGGCTAGGCCCAGATCGCGGACGCTCGATTGGCGCAGCCACAACATCAACAGAACAAATCCGACTCCTAAAAATCCAGAGCTGAAGGTAAAAAACGGGAAAGCAAAAAGCCCCGCTATGATAAGGAGCTCCACAACCGCAACCGCTTTATGGCGCGAGATGAAAGCCTTCGTTTTCTCCCGAAACCGTGCAGCGCTGGAACGTTCAGCAAGTCGTTCCGAAAAGATGAGGTTGTGCACCAACATAATTTCCCCCTATGAAAAAACCTTGAGTAATGAAAAGATCATCACACCACTCACAGAGACATACAGCCATACAGGGAGTGTCATGCGAGCGATTCGTCTATGAGCATCAAATCTCGATGTAAACCCAAAGAAAACGGTGACTAAAATCAGAGGCAAGGCAACTGTTGTCAGGCAAATATGAGACATGAGAATGAAAAGGTAAATGAGCCGGATGAACCCTGTGCCTTTGAATGGTGTCTCTCCGTGAGCATTGTGATAGATGACATAGCTAATCAAGAATATTGTGGAAGAAACAAGTGCACCAACCGTCGATTTTTTATGAATGCTTACTCGGCGCTTCCGAATTGCTATATATCCGCCGATTAAGAAAGATGCACTCAAGCCATTTAGCAAAGCGTTGATGCTAGGAAGGACGCTCGCTGTAGTTGATAACTCGTTATGTGCACCTTTTATGTAAACTAACCAGAGCAGTACTATGACGATGAGGCTGCTTATTACAACGCTCCAAGAGAAAACGGCTTTGTCGCTGATAGATACAATCACAGTATGTACTTCGATGGCGGCACTCACTCACGATGTTTAATCGTCTACAAAGTCATTGAACGCTAACACTTTCGATCCACCCTTTCATCAGTGTAACTAGTCGAAATGGATGTCCAGATGGTTTACGCGCAAAGATTGATCGACGGGTTGGGAAGATGAAGCCGTCAAATTCTTTGTGAGCTTCGCAGTAATGCGCGGCTCGAGCAAGATCACAAAAGACTTCAGCCGTATAATCAAGTCGCCGCAGTAAGCCGGTGCTATCAAAATAATAAGTTTGCTCACGGCTGTGTGTCGGGAAAGCTGGCGGATACCTAACGTGCAATTTCCGCCAGACTTCGCCTTCCCGTTCTCGCCAGGGCTCGCCTTCACGACACTCGAAGCCGGGCCATAAGAAAACAAAGGGTACGACGGCATAGTTCCACAGTGCGTAACTCAGAAAATAAAGTAAGTCGAGGTCGTCCCACACCATTCCGCGCTTGACCTTCCCGTCAGTTGAGCGGACGAGTTCGCGTTGACATAGTAAGGTTCCTTCATCGTCAGCTTCTATTCGGACAATCCGACCATCGAATACACCTCTCATACCCCGAGACGGAAATGGTTTGAGTGAGATGTGGACGCGCCGCGCATCGACAGTCACTTGGAGTGAACGAATTCGCGGAGAGTTAAGACGGAGCGCCAAGATGTTTCCGCCAATGTTAACTTGCATAATCAGCATACGCACAC
>JBKOYE010000122.1:0-13123 GCA_046725275.1 Verrucomicrobiota bacterium | reverse complement strand
ATTCGGCGCCTATCACGTGCGCACGAACGTTTACTTCGCGGATCTCCAAAGGTTCTTCTACTCCGGAACCCGGGTTTTCGAAGTCACAGACGCGCGACCAATCTGGCAGCAAACCGTTGGAGTTCCGGAAGGCACTGCCGGGTCCGGTGAAGTGCGCACATACTCTTTAATGACCAATCGTTTTCCGGATCATACTTCGTTGTACGTGCGCGTGCAGGACAAGGACACCGGCGTCGTTTATGCAACCTACTCGTTAGGCCGCACCATCGCATTCGAGCAGCCGCAAGCGGAGATCGATCGCGCCAATCAATTGCATGTTTTGCATTGTGCGGCTCCGCGTGCCTGGTCCTATGCCCGGGTTGGATTGAACGGTGAACTTCTGGAGCATTCCTCGTTCATGGAAACCAAGACCCGGCCGCGCCTCGTTCATTCGGGCAATGGCGAAATAGCCGTGCGCGGCGGCATGGTCGAAGCGCCCGCGCAAAGCTCGGGTAGCAAAGCACCAAAACTTTCGGCTCGCCCGCCCGGGGCACCCACAAACGACGACCGGTGATGCGCAGGAATTCTTTTCGAATCCCTTTATCAGTTGCCGGTCTGCTGATGACATTTCTGGCATGCAGCTCGTACGCAGCGAAGAGCAGTCGCAGTTCCGGCGGCGACGGTTCACCCATAACTGTAGTGATCGATGCAGGACACGGTGGGCATGACCGTGGAGGAATTCCCGGCCAGAGGGTTTCGGAAAAAGAGATGACACTCGACGTCGCACGGCGACTTAGAAGTGTCCTCGCAGCCAGCGGCTATCGAGTCGTGATGACCAGGGACAGCGACGTCTTTGTTCCATTGGGAACACGGTGCGCCATCGCCAATTCCTACCGCAATGCCATTTTTGTATCCGTCCACTTCAATTCAGCGAAACGAAGGGGAGCAAGTGGGATAGAAACATACTTTTACGGTCGCGATAGCTTAGCGCTCGCGTCGGCGATTCATTATTACGTCGCCGGGCGTGCGCCTTCCGACAACCGCGGCGTGCGTCGTCGTGGTTACTACGTCTTGCGAAGGACAAATATACCGGCTGTGCTCGTCGAGTGCGGTTTTCTCACTAACCCGACCGAAGCTGCGTACGCTCAGACCACTTCTTATCGTCAAAAACTTGCCGAAGCGATTGCAGCCGGAGTCCGCAGACGCAATTCCGTCGCAAGCTCTTTTAGTACGACCCGAGTCGCGACAGCCGAAAGCATTCCGCTGCAACCGTACATCGACCAAACCAAGGTCACCAAATCCAAAAAGAGCCGCTCGAAGCGTTCGGCCAAGAAAAGCAGTCGACGAAAGAAGAAGACTTCATCGAAACCGGCCGAGATAGAAGCGCGCGTCGCGTCATCAAACCGGGAGGGCTGATTGGACCTGCCAATTTTGACTTCGGCGCAGATGCGAGCCGCAGAGGAGGCTGCATTTGCCAGTGGCGTCCAAGTTGAAGCGCTGATGAACAAGGCTGGCGCCGGCGTCGCTCAGGCAGTCACCAAATTTTTCCAGAAACCTGGGCGATGCATCGTGTTCGCCGGGAAAGGACATAACGCAGGGGACGCCTTATTCGCTGCGCAATGTTTAGAGCGGCGCGGTTGGAAAATCGAAGTGCGTCTCGTTTTCAAAGAAACTGATTGCAGTGCTCTCATGCGCAAGAAGCTCGCGGAGCTGTGCCGGAGACCACCGGAGCTTCTGGGCGCTGTGCCATCGAAAACGACGAATGCCGATGTGGACGCCACGCTTGTCGAACTCTCGCCGGACACCACAGACCAGACAGAGACGACCCAGAATACAATCGCTACAGAAACGTGTTCGGGCATGGCTGCTCCGCTCGTTATTCTGGATGGTTTGCTTGGCGTCGGCGCAAAATCACCGCTCCGCGAGCCGATCCGCGCCGCCTGTCGGGCTATCAAGCAACTGCGAAAAACAAAGGGCGCCCATGTCTTTGCGGTGGATCTTCCAACTGGTCTCGATACCGATTCAGGCAAGACAGATCGCGACTGCGTGGTCGCGGATTTTACCGTTACGATCGGTTACCCGAAGCCGGGTCTCGTGGCCGACAGCGCGCTGAATTATGTAGGCCGGCTCGACGTTGTGCCGCTCGACGAATTGCGGCCGCCCGAAACCAAACCGAAGGAAATTATCGCCTGCCCAGCAGCTTTCCGCGGCTTGCTCCTCAGACGCAAATATAATTCGTATAAGAATCAATTTGGCCGCATCGGCGTCGTAGCCGGCTCGAAGGGATTCATCGGCGCCGCGCTAATGGCATCACAAGGTGCGCTCAGGGCGGGAGCTGGGCTGGTGGAAGTTTTTGTTCCCGAAGAAATCTACGAGATCGTCGCCGGCGCGGCGTTCATGGAAGCAATGGTGAAGCCGGTCGCGTCGTACCGTCACTTGATCAAGGAGAAAGTGGACGTCTGGGCAATGGGTCCTGGTCTTGGCAAATCGCGCGCAGAGGAAATCCTCGCGTTCATTGAAAAAGCAAAGGGACCCATGGTGCTCGACGCCGACGGACTCAACATTGTGTCCGAAAGGGTTTCGGCGCTCAAACGTTGCAAAGGCAAACGGCTCTTGACGCCGCATCCGGGCGAAATGAAACGCCTTTTTCAGAACGAGAAACTCTCGCGCGCGGAAACAGCGACGAAATTCTGCGCTCGTTTTCCCGTGACACTTTTGCTCAAAGGCAGTCGCACCATCGTCGCTGAACGCGGTCGGTCGTTGAGCTACAACACGACAGGCAACCCGGGCATGGCCACCGGCGGGATGGGCGACGTTCTCACCGGAGTTTGCGCCGGTTTACTGGGGCAAGGCCTCTCGCTTTACGATGCCGCGCGAGTCGGTGCATGGCTATGCGGCCGGGCAGCGGAGATCGCAATTTTTAACGGCAACCAGAGCGAGCAATCGCTGTTGCCGTGCAACGTTCTTGATCACCTCGGCGACGCGTTCAAAGAACTGTAGTGCATCTGTGTCAGATCGCCCTACGACAGATCGCCATTGCTCGCCTTCTTGTCGCATTTTTCCTGCTTTCCTGATTCCCTGATTCGTAGATTCTTGCGGGGTGGCAAGGTTTGTTCTGATCGGCAGCGGTCTGGCTGGCGGATTGCTCGCCGCGTATTTAGCCCGGCGTGGCCACGAGGTAGATCTGTTCGAGCGGCGCACCGACCCGCGCGAAGGGAACATCGTCGGCGGGCGCTCGATCAATCTGGCGATTTCGACACGCGGGATTCACGCGCTAGAAAAGATCGGCATTGCTGATGAAGCCTTGCGAGACGCGATTCCAATGCGCGGCCGGATGATCCATGACAAATCTGGGGCGCTGCATTTCGCGCCGTATGACGTCGATCCGAAAAAATGTATCAACTCGATTGGGCGGGCGGCGCTCAATTCAACCGTTATCGAAGCAGCACAGCGCTATTCCAACGTTCGCGTACATTTCAATCACAAGTGCACCGACGTCGATATCGACTCTCCGGTTGCTCATTTGGAAACCGCAAACTGCACCGCAACCGCACGGGGCGATGCAGTGATCGGCGTCGATGGCGCGTTCTCCGCAGTACGCAAATCGATGCAGAGCGAGATCGCCAAATTTCGATACGACGAAAGCTATCTCGCGCACGGCTATAAGGAACTGACCATTCCGCCCGGGGCTGATGGTTCATGGGGAATGGAAAAGAACGCGCTTCACATCTGGCCACGGAAAAGTTTCATGATGATCGCATTGCCTAACCCCGATGGCTCATTCACCTGCACGCTGTTTTGGGAATTCGAAGGCCCCCGCAGTTTCGCCACGACAAAGACCGATGACGATGTGCGCGGGTTTTTCGAGGAAGAATTCCCGGATGCCGTGCCGCTCATGCCAACCCTGGTTGAAGATTTCCGGAACAATCCAACCGGTTCACTCGTGACGATTCGCTGCGCACCGTGGTTTTACCGTGACAAAATTTGCCTCGTCGGCGATGCCGCACACGCCGTCGTGCCATTCTATGGGCAGGGCATGAACGCTGCGTTCGAAGATTGCGTAGTGCTGGACGAGTGCCTGCAAAAATTTCCGCAGAACCGCGAGCGCGCATTTGGCGAATACTTTCGTCGTCGAAAAGAAAACGCCGATGCGCTCGCCGATCTCGCGATCGGGAATTTCATCGAGATGCGAGACAAGACCGCGTCCAAAACATTTCGCGCGAAAAAGAAACTCGATCACGCGCTCGAAGCCGCCCTGCCCGGAATCTATCTGCCGCTTTACACCATGGTAACCTTTACACGTATGCCTTATGCAACCGCGGCGAAACGCGCACGGGTGCAAGACGCATTGGTGTATGCGAGCCTATTAATGCTCACGGCGATTTTGCTTGGCGGTATAATTTGGTTCATCACCCGCTGAGATTCGGCGCAAATGTGAGCTTGATTGGAATTGCGGCAAACCCTGCGGGCTTGCTACCTTCGCGTGATGCATTGGAAATATTGTATTTTTGTCGTTGTCTGCCTCCTTCTTGCTTCACTGCTGCGCGCGCAGGAGGACAATCCACTGAACGATCCTGATCTTAAGGACTTGCTAAAGCAGGCGCAGGAAATGCAGAAGGAAGCCAAAGAACTTCAGAAACAGAACCCGATGTCGCCAGACACAAAAAAGAAGCTCCAGCTTCGCTTCGCTCAGAATGACAGCATCATACCGCGCTCGTAGCGGAGCAGACGTTTCTTACCGCGGGAACTTGCAATTCGCTTGAGGCAGGACTAACAAAAATATTATGGCTGACACATATGTACCATTGATCAGTTCCGGCATTGCCGGCCCACTTGGCGTTCTTCACCTCCCGCGTCTGTGGCAGAAGGTTTCGTTGGAGGAAGCGGGCAAACTTGCTTCGGGTTATCCCGGCGTCGGCAAAGGTTTCGATGCGATGACGCTTGCCGCACTCGGACTCGAAGAACAGGCGGTGCGTGATTACATCAGGAAGGACAAGCCGACCTACCCGCAGTTCGAGGCGTGGGTGAAGCAGAATGCGAAGTCGTTAAATCGGGACGCTGTCGAGAAGCACAACGCGTCGGTGCGCGGCTACAATCACGACGACGAAACGCGCAAGGGGATTCTGGGCGCATGCAAGATTGCGGATGACGCTTCTTCGCCAAAAGACGCGGTGAACCTGAACAATCTTGACGATTGGTACGAGTTTCATCAGGCGGTGTTGAAGTAGAGCAGCGAGCGCGATGCGCGACAAAACGAAGTCGCGCGCCTTTCACGAAAAAAACTCGGTCACCTTTTGGAAGGGTTGGGCCCCGGCGTTTGTTGCTGGTCTACAGCATGATCGCATTCATCCGCATTCCGTCTGCGATGGCAGTACGCAACTGCAAAACCAAATTGTTTGCAGTCCCCTGCTCGCTTTGATCATCACCGTCTTGCTACTGCTCGCATTCACATGAATCGACTTCCCGTTCTCGTCACAGCGCTTCTTGTTCACTCCTGGGCAGCGTTTTTCGGCGTCCCGGAATCGACAATTGCGAATTCTTCAGCGTCCGCTCCTTCGCCGTCGCCGCAACTTCCGACGAACGACAAAATGGTCGTATATTCGGGCGCAACGATAATCGACGGAACTGGCGGCCCACTTCGGCCTGACGTGGCCATCGTCGTACGTGGCGAACGCATCGAAGCTGTCGTGCCTGCGGCTCAGTTGAAAGTTCCGGCCGGTGCGGAGGTCGTCGACGTCAAGGACCAATACGCGTTGCCCGGCTTCATCAATTCGCATGAGCATTTGGCTGAGCCACCGGACCGGAAGTTTGCCGAGGCAATGATGCGCCGCGATCTTTTCTCCGGAGTCACAGCTGCGCGTTGTATGGGTGACGATTTGCGCGCGCTCGCCGATCTCGCCCGCGCGTCGCGCGTCTTAGAAATTTCCGGACCCGACCTTTACTATGCGGCCTTGTTCGCTGGACGTGACTTCATGAACGACTCGCGGATAATTGCGTGCTGTCAGGGCGCCAAAGTCGGAGAGACTCCCTGGATCCGTGCGATCGACGAAAAAACGGACCTGGCCAACGCCGTGACGCTGGCCAAAGGAACTGGCGCAATCGCGATTAAGATTTACGCCAATCTGTCGGCTGCGTTAGTAGCGAAAATCGTGGCCGAAGCGCACCGACAGGGTATGCAAGCTTGGGCGCATAGCATGGTCTTTCCAGCGACGCCGCGTGAGGTGATCGACGCAAAACCAGACTCTGTCTCGCACATCGGCTATTTTGGATTTCAAGCTATGGACAAGCGTCCGCAGAAATATCAGGAGCGCGAAAAGTTTCCAATCGATCCTGCGCCTTTCGCCAATGGCGACAACAAAATCATGTCGGCGCTCTTTGAAGCGATGAAAGAGCGAAAGATCATCCTCGACGCCACCAACTACGTTTACGAAACAATCGAGCAAATGCGAGCACGCGATCCGCAAAACGCGCCGCCACCACCGTTTTGCTCGTCGAAACTGGCCGAGTTGCTGACCGCGCAGGCTTACAAACATGGCGTCCTAATTTCAGCCGGTACCGACAGCTTCGCGCCGTGGGAAGAACCGTACTCAGCCTTGCAGGGCGAAATCGAAATCCTGGTCCGCAAAGTCGGCATGACTCCGATGGACGCCATTCGTTCGGCCACGCTCATTAGCGCCATGAGCATGGGGCAACAGAGCGAGATGGGTACGTTGGAACCGGGCAAGTTGGCCAACATTGCTTTCCTGTCGGCGAACCCGCTCCAGGACATCGGCGCGGTCCGACAGGTTGTGCTCACCGTCAAACGCGGCGCCCAGTACCCAAGAAAGAACTACACTCCGGTTACTAAAGCGGAAGTGGAAGGCCAATTGTGACTAAGCAGAAATTGACGGGCGCGCTTGCGACATGCGAGCATTGCTAAACGCACCAGATGCAAACGAAACTAATGCCAGCATTTCGCAAAACGGCTGCGACTTTTCAGCCCGGTGCGAAGACGCTGCCGCAGCAGTATTTTGTTTCACCTGAGATTTTTGCTGAAGAGTTGCAGAAGATATTCGCGACCAGGTGGGTGTTGGTCGGTCATCAAAGCCAGCTCGCCGGACCCGGCGACTATTTCCTTGCGGAAGTAGCCGGCGAAAGCTTGATCGTTGCGAAAGATCAACGATCGACGATCCGCGCCTTTTACAACGTTTGCCGTCACCGCGGGGCGCGGCTTTGCGAAGAGCAAAATGGACACGTCCCAGCGATTCAGTGTCCGTATCACGCATGGACGTACGCGCTGGATGGCCGATTGCTTGGCGCGCCGCACATGGATGAGACGCCGGGATTCAACAAGGCTGATTATTCATTGAAGCCCGCGCGGCTTGGGCTTTGGGAAGGTTGTATTTTCCTGAATCTCGCAAAGGCCCCTGCTTCAATGGAGAAATGGTTTGAGCCCCTCGGCAGAAAGTTTTCGCCCTGGAACCTGGCAGCGCTGCGCTCAGCGAAACGGATCGACTACGACGTCCGAGCCAATTGGAAGTTGATCTTTCAAAATTATTCTGAGTGTTATCACTGCCTGGGCGTGCATCCAGAGCTGTCGAAAATTTCACCGTACGACTCCGCAGAGAATGATTTGACCGAAGGACCGTTTTTAGGTGGATTCATGCGGATCGCGAGCGACAAAAGCCTGACGATGAGCGGCAATGCCTGCGCATTGCCCGTCGGCAATTTCGGCAACGAAGATTTCCGGTTCGTTTTCTACTACTCCATTTTTCCGAACATGCTCCTGAGTCTGCATCCAGATTACGTGATGGTGCATCAACTTGAACCGCAGTCACCGGAACGAACACTGATCTTCTGCGACTGGTTCTTTAATCCAGAAGCGTTCAGGCGCAGCGATTTTGATCCGGAAGATGCCGTTGAGTTCTGGGACATGGTCAACAAGCAAGACTGGCACGTGTGCGAGTTGAGCCAGCAAGGCATTTCCTCGCGCGCATACGAACCCGGGCCGTACTCGGCTCGCGAGAGTATCCCAGCAGCGTGGGATCGCGAGTATTTGCGCTACATGAGATGAAGGTAGGGGCGGTTCACTGAACCGACCCGAGGATTTGTTAGGCGATTGTGTCAATCGCCGCTACCTGGCTTCGGAAGCCGCGAGTTCTTGAAAGCGCGGATCGTTCCGAAGGGGATCGAACATAGGATCGAGCCGGAGCAGCGCAGGAGTGAGCGGCACGTTTTGAGCCAGCGCGCCATCGTACGGTACCGAGAGCAGTTTCTCTAAAGCGGCTATGGCGCGGTCGGGTTCCCGCATCTGCGCCGCCACGCGGGCAAGAAACTCGATTGGAATGGGACCAGCTACTGCGTCTTTCTCGATCGAAATCACGGTCATGGCGCGCTCGATGAGTTTGAATGCGGCGGCCTTGTCACCGAGGCCCATACTAACCAGAGCTAAATGTCCCATGAGGCCAAAATTCTCAGGCTGTTCTTTGAGGAAAGGTTCCAGTTCACTACGCGCCCGTCGCCAACTTTCCTGAGCGGAGGAATGATCGCCCGCGACTTCCTGCGCCCAGCCTAAATAAAAGCGCAGTTCGCCAGTGATAGAACCCAACGCTGGATCAGGCTTCTCCAATAGCTCCGTTAGTCGACTGATGATTTGCCCAGGACGGCGGTCCAGGATCGCTTGGTAAATTTGTGTTTCCAACGCCTGGGGATCGTCCGCTGGCGGATGGATAGAGGCGAGGAGCGCAGAGGCCCGCGGCAGATCGCCCTCCGCTTGTGCGATCGCCGCCTTTGCTGCGATGGTGTCGACATCGCCCGGCATAATATCGAGAACCTGATCAAACTTTCGCAGCGCTTCTGGGAAACGACGACGCTCAATATACAACTGGGCATGCTGTGCAAGCAGGTTAACATTACGCGGGTCGAGCCGCTCGGTTTGGTTGAAATACGACTCGGACTGATCCCACTGGCCGCGTCTCCGCGCGACAGAGGCCAGCAACGCAGGAATCTGGCTGCTGTTTGGCAAGAGCTGACGTGCCTGTTCAAAGTAATGCACCGCGACGCCGTAGTCTTTTAGACAGGAATAGTGGTAAAGTCCTTTGGCCAATACGGCCTCGCCGAGACTGGGTTGAAGAGTGAGCGCGGTTTCGGCTGCTTGCCGTGCCTCTTCACGCAGGGCGACCGTTGGTTCAAGACTCTGTGTGATGTAGCCGCGCGCGTCCGCAATTGACAGTAGCGCCCAACTAAGGGCGAACTTCGGGTCCAACCTCACGGCTTCTCTGAGATATTTCTGCGCGCCAAGCGCGTTGGCCGGCGTGTACGTCGTTTGCACGTTATAAGCCAGCCCGCGCAGGTAGGCATCGTAAGCCTCGGGATTATTCGTCGGTTTGGCGGCGATGACTTGCTCTTCCTCGCCAGTGAGTTTTGCTCGCAACTGGTCGGCGATGGCTTTGGCCACCTCACTCTCGACCGAAAGGATGTCGGTCAATTTGCGATCAAGGGTATCGGCCCACAGATGGGAATCATTAGCCGCTTTGATCAGCTGCACGTTCACCCGCACAATGTCCCCGCTCTTCTGCACGCTTCCTTGCAAAATGTGGGCGACGCCCAGTTGCCTGCCGATCTCATGCAGGTTTTCAGGCGCGCTTTTGTAATGCTGCGTGGATGTACGCGAGATTACTTTTAGATCCGCGACTTTGGACAAGCGCGTCAGGATTTCATCCTGAATACCATCAGCAAAGTACGCGTTGTCGGGATCGCGGCTTCGGTTGTCAAACGGCAGCACCGCGATGCTCTTCTCGGGAACTGGTAACTCGACCGTGGCAGGCGGTCGTCTATAACGAAAAAGGAGAAAACCGATCAGGGCGATCACAGCCAGCAGACTCACCACGCCGAATGACAGCCATCGAAATGCGGTCCGTTTTTTTCGTGCAGCAGCAGCGACACGCGCCGCCTTCAGCTTTTCCGGCATTGCCGGGTTCCCAAGCTGCTCAGTGTACAGATTCACCACGGAGAGGCGAACGCCATGTTTGACTTCACACTCGCCAAGTTCATGCAGGTGCGGCTTCCAGTGCGGGTATTCCTCGAGATCTTCAGCGACGTGCTTCGAGAGCAAAATGTGTCGGGCATCGCCGCAGTCCATGACCCGCTGTGCGATATTGATGCCGGCGCCAGCCACGTTCGCTTTTCCGGTTGCGTCGACGACCCCACTCACGGGTCCACTGTGTATGCCCATTCGCAGCTGAAGTTCCGGATGCTTCTTGAGCGCACGGCTTATTTCCAATGCGCATTCCGCTGGCGTTTCCGGACTATCATAAAAAACCAGCGTGATGCCGTCGCCTGTCGGGATTGTGATCAAGCGCCCAGCCGATTCCGCGGCTTGGTATTCATCCGTACTTCGGACAATCTCGTTTAAGCGCTCGACTACCGCTCGTTGCTGATTGATAGGCAGCTTCGAGTAACCGACGATGTCCGTGAACAACACATGGGCGATTTCCAGCTCAATTTCCTTTTTAATCTCGGCAGCCATATGGATTCACATGGAAATGCCCGTCGCACGGATGCTCTCAAGCAGGCTGCCGAGAGTCGAGCGAGATTTCCAGCTGAGTTTGCTTTTTAATCACGAACGATGTGTCGTTACGTGCAACGAGGAAGCGTCGCCGCGGCGCCCACACACGGGCGGGCAGGCAGTGCGCTTTCCCCAGAATCTGGTTTTGTCATCGACCATCCCGCATCTAGTATCCAGTATCTGGAGCTATGCCGCCGCTGACTTATGCGACTTATCTCGACTTGGAGAAGCTGTTGACGCTTCAGAAGCCGCGCTCAAGTCCGCCGGAGCACGATGAGACGCTCTTCATCATCATCCATCAGACCTATGAGCTTTGGTTCAAGCAGGTGCTGCACGAATTCGAGAAAATAAACAGAGACTTTTCTGCGGGCGATCTTTTCGGCGCGATTCACACATTGAAGCGAGTACGCACGATCATGAAGGTGCTGGTGGCGCAGGTGGATATTCTCGAAACGATGACGCCCTCGTCGTTCTCAAGCTTCCGCGACCGGCTCGAGACGGCATCCGGGTTTCAGTCTGTCCAGTTTCGTGAAGTTGAATTCGCGCTCGGATATAAGCGCGAGTCGACGGTCAGGTATCTTAAACCGGATTTTCCGGGATACGATCGGCTGCAAAAATTGCTGCGGGAGCGCAGTATGGTCGATCACTTTTATGATTTTCTTGCCACGCGCGGAGCACAGATTCCGGCTGAGTTGAAGAACCGCGACGTGACGCAACCGAATGAACCAGACGAACGAGTGCAGAAGGAAATTCTGCGCTTGTATAAAAATTCGCCCGAGTGCTCGATCCTGTTCGAGTTGATGACCGATTTCGATGAGGGCCTGCAGGAATGGCGGTATCGCCACGTCAAACTGGTGGAGCGCACAATTGGAGCGAAGAAAGGCACTGGAGGATCACCGGGCGTGCCGTTTCTAAAGGAATCGTTGTTCAAACCTCTCTTTCACGATCTGTGGGCAATTCGGCATGACCTTTGACCTTTGTCATTCCGACCGAAGTGGAGGAATCTCTAATCTCTGATTTTCGCTCGGTCGCGCGGCACGGAGATTATCGAGAGATGTCTCGACTTCGCTCGACATGACAACCTAGCAACGATCGGTGCGAAGAAAGGCACGGGCGGATCGTCGGGCGTGCCATTTCTCAAAGAATCGCTCTTTAAGCCAGTGTTCCACGATCTCTGGGCAATCTGACCGCACCGCCTTCGCGCTGCGGAATGACAAAGCACTAATGTCGAATACCGAAAACTAAATGCGCAGAAATTCGCGCGCTGTCCCGGCAAACAGTTGCGCTTTCTCTTTTTCGGGAAGCTTCATAGATTCGATGAGTTTGCCCGGATGCGTTTCGCCTAACGAGAACGGGTAATCCGAGCCGAAGGCGATGCGTTGTGCGCCGAAGAGTTTGAGCAGCAGCCTCAGCGCATCGGCGTCATGAACATGTGAATCGACGTAGAACCGCGCCGGATTGCCTTCATGAGCGAGATAGTGGCGCGGACTGGTGCTGTTTTTCGCGGCGACTACATCGGGGCGCACACGAAATGCGTGATCGACGCGGCCGATGGTAAATGGAAACGCGCCGCCGCCATGCGCAAAAGCGACACGAAGGCTTGGGAACCGTTCGAACACACCGCCAAAAATCATCGAACAAATCGCGAGCGACGTCTCTGCCGGCATGCCAACCAGCCACGGCAGCCAGTATTTCGGCATACGATCGGTGCCCAACATGTCCCACGGATGAACAAAAATCGCGGCGTTTACTTCTTCAGCGGCGCTCCAGACCGGCTGCAGCGCTGCGTTATCGAGGTTCAACGTATCTACGCGTCCGAAATGCGGATTTGCATCCACGTGCGTGCCGATCTGCGCGCCGCGCAAGCCGAGTTCCCGAACGCAGCGTTCGAGTTCGCCTGCGGCGAGATCGGGATCCTGCATTGGAATAGTGCCCAAGCCCGCGAAACGCATCGGATGCTCTCGAACAACTTCGGCAATGTGATCGTTAAGTCGCCGCGAAAGGTCGACCGCGTCAGCCGGTTTCGCCCAATAACTGAACATCACCGGAACAGTTGAAAGCACTTGCATCGAGACAGCAGTCGCATCCATCTCTTCGATGCGTCGCTTCGGCTGCCATACGTTATCCGTGATCTCCCGAAACAGACGGTCACCGACCATCATGCGCGCGCAGCACGGCTTGTAATGATCGACGCGGACGAAACCCTCGTAGCCGTATTTCGCGTCGAGGTCCGGCCAGTCGCGCGGCAAGATGTGAGTGTGCAGATCGATCTTCACCGGCTGGAATTGTAGGGCGTTTCTGTGAAACGCCAATGTCGAAAGGCGTCTGACACAGACGCCCTACACTGATAGCCATTAAAGCGCTTTTACCGGCTCGGCTTTTTCCACTTTCTTACCGCACTTCTTGCAGGTCCGGCGCGCATCGTCGTTCCAGAATTCGAGCATCGCTTTGCTGAAGTGGTCGACGATGTCTTTGCAATCGAAGTGAATGTCTTCCACCAGTGTTCCACAATTTTCACAGTAGAAAATGACGTGCTCCTTTTCACCCGGCGGACGTCGCCGCTCTACAACCAACCCGATCGTGTCTGGCGGGCGCTGG
>JBKOYE010000134.1:0-11557 GCA_046725275.1 Verrucomicrobiota bacterium | reverse complement strand
CTCGCAAGCATCATTACAAACCGCTTGCGCTCGTGGCAAAAACGCAAAGCAGGCCAGAATAAGCGGGATGAGAAGGAACCCGCGCCATAACGGCAGCGAGCGAGCCGGATCTCGTCCGCATGAGACTAACGTTTTAACTTTATTCAATGAATACATGGATGTGTTCTTTCTCTTTCCCGGTGGTGTTTTGGTTTGTATTTTGTGTGTCACTGGGATCCAAACAGACAAAGAACCTACCGGGCAAAATCCTTTGTCTGTTTTGGAACCTTCCGCCGTGATACTGAATTTGGCTTCCGAGTGTCAATACTTTTTTTAAAGTCTTTTTACGGGCCTTAGCGCAGGTTTCTCAGCCTGCTGTATCGCGGATTCGGATCGGCTGGCGCGTCAACCCCCACTACCACTGATTGTCGGAACTCCCATTCAAGTATTGCTGTTTGCGCTCGGGAATCTGTTCCGGTAGCCTCAGGCGCATGGCACGTTCTGGTTTGGGCAAAGGTCTTGGCGCGCTGATAGGCACGCCTGCGGTCCCCGCGCCCAGGGATGGAGCGGATGCCGGCGAGAGAGTACACCAGATCGATCTGGCGAGCATTGTCCCGAGCGCGTTGCAACCGCGGAAGGATTTTGGGCGCGAGGCGCTACAAGAACTAATCGAATCCATCCGGCAGCACGGGATCATTCAGCCGCTGATCGTTCGTCAAGTTGGTGCGCGATTTGAACTGATCGCCGGTGAGCGCCGGTGGCGCGCGGCCCAGGAAATCGGCCTAACGACGGTGCCCGCGATCATTCGCACCGCTAACGACCTGGAGGTGCTTGAGCTTTCGTTGATAGAAAATCTGCAACGCGCCGATCTCAATCCAATCGAAGAGGCCCAGGGCTACGCGAGATTGGCCAATGAATTTGGAATGCGGCAGGAAGATATCGCGCTGAAAGTCGGCCGTGGTCGGGCGACTGTGGCGAACGCGCTGCGGCTTTTGGATCTGCATCCGCAGGTGCAGATCTGGTTGGCTCAGAATTTAATTTCGGTTGGGCACGCGAAGGTGCTGCTGGCGTTGAAAGCGCCCGAAGAACAATTGCTCGCTGCGGAAACAGTTTTGCGGCGCAACGCCACGGTGCGTTCCACCGAGCGGATGGTTGCGCGTCTGCTTGGCATTGGCCGCGGACGGCGAAAAGCGAGGCGTGCTGTCTCCGATCCCGAGGCTACGGCAGCAGCAGTAGAAGATTTACAAAACCGGCTGCAACAACATCTGGCCACCCATGTCACCATCCATCACGGAGACAAACGAGGGAGAATTGAAATCGAGTATTACGGAACGGACGATCTCCAGCGTATCGTTACCGCTCTGGGGCTGCCAGAGCAGGAGTGACGGAGCGGAGGAGTATTGGAGTAATGCCTTCGAGCCAAACACTACTCCATCACTCCATCACTCCATTACTCCTGGCCTTAGGCTGTGTGGTGTTTGTTAAGCCATTGCGCGCCGCGGAGACGAAGATCTGGGAGGAATTCTCGGGCGAAAAAGCACTCGCTCATGTTCGACGGTTGGTTGATTTGGGGCCGCACCCGGCCGGCTCAGACGCGATCGAGAAAGCCAGAGAGTATATCGAGGAGGAGCTGCGGCATTTGGGCTGGCAGGTGACACGCCAAGCGTTTACTGACGACACGCCGCGAGGAAAAGTCCACTTCATAAATTTGATTGCCCGGTTTTCCGGCAATGGGAATGCCGCGTCCCCCTCATTTTTGTTGTCCTCGCATTACGACACCAAACTATTCGATACGATGCGGTTTGTCGGAGCGAACGATGGCGGCTCCAGCACCGGCCTGCTGTTGGAATTGGCTCGCGTAATCGGACAACGCCCGAATCTCGCCAGGAAAATCGAGCTGGTGTTTTTCGATGGCGAAGAGGCATTCGAAAATTTTTCGGAGACAGATGGTCTGTACGGAAGCCGCTACTTTGCTCAACAACTCCAAGGCGGAGGGGCAAAACAATTTCGCGGAGGGATATTGTTCGATATGATCGGTGACAGTTCACTCAGCATCACGCTTCCCGCAGATTCACCGGCCGCAATGGCACGCGATATTTTTGCCGCGGCCGAGGCGCTGAAGCGGCGGAATTACTTTAGTTACCTGGACCGTGACCTGATCGACGATCACGCGCCGCTGAATGCAATTGGGATTCCGACGATCGATATCATTGATTTTGATTATCCCTGGTGGCACACCGCAGGTGATACGATAGACAAAATCAGCTCGCACAGTCTCCAAATCACCGGCTCCGTCGCTTTGTATTATCTCTCCGAACTCGCGTTGAAGCATTAACTTGCTCAGCTCCGCTTCAACGCTTCAAGGCTTTAACGAATCACGAGAGCTTCCATAAATTCTGCATTGCATCGGAGCACTTTTCTCGGCAGGCTGATCCTGAACTGCCGACCCCATGGAGCGTCACGCGTCTGCGTCCCAGTCAAAGCATACGAAAATTGGCATCGTCGGGCTTGGGATTATCGGTCGCGGAATCGCGGCCCATCTTCGCCGCGTGGGCTTTCCGGTGTTCGTTTGGAACCGATCGCCGCGCCCTGTACCAAACTTTGTCGGTTCATTAAGTGAACTGGCAGAGCTATGCAATTACATCCAGATTTTTGTGTCTGATGACGACGCTCTCCTGCAGACCGTCGAGCAGCTAAGCGAAAAGCTCGCACCGCGTCACGTCGTGCTTGCGCATTCGACCGTCGCTCCGGATTCCATGCGTGCCGCGGCGGAAACTGTCGAACGCCGGGGCGCTCGGTTCGTCGAAGCGTGCTTTACCGGCAGCAAAGGCGCAGCGGAAAAAGGCGAGCTTGTTTACTATGTTGGCGGAACAGATGAAGCGCTGCACGAAGCGCGTCCCATTCTTGAGGCCAGCAGTAAGGAAATCCTGCAGATCGGAGTGGTTGGCCAGGCCAGCGCAATCAAGATTGCGACCAACATGGTCACTGCGGCGAGTGTTCAGGCTGCAGCGGAAGCTCTGGCGCTGATTCAGACACAGGGGTTACCGCTGGAAAAATTCGTCGAAGCCATGTGCGTCAACGCAAGTTATTCCGGCACGCTGGCGATGAAACTGCCAAAAATGCTCAGCCGCGATTTTGAGCCGCATTTTTCCGTCAAACATATGTTGAAGGATATGCAGATCGCCACACAACTCGCCTTGGCGCATTATCTGGACTTGGGAGTCACTGTTGCGGCGCGGGACCAACTGGGGGAGCAAATGCAATGGGGCCACGGCGAGCACGATTATTCCGCGGTGCTACGCAAATATTTGCATGAGCCTGCGCCAGGATTTTACGAAGAGCCACAACTGCCGGATGTGCACGAGTCCTCCGGTACCGAGGAAACGCTTGCCGGTTCAAGAGAAGCGGCGACGGAAAAATTCCAAGTTCAAGAGGCAGAAGTAGCGGTTTCGCAGGAGTCCCTGCTTACCTTAAGCGGAGCGGTGAGCTCAACCGCTCCTGCTACGGCCCCCCTGCGGCGTGGATTTCTCAGACAGCTGCTCAGTCGGCTCTCGTCCGGACAAGAATGACGCAGGGCTCAGAAACGGGGCGGGCATTGTTCCTCGACCTCTCTGTCCGCGCAAAGTTTCGCGTGACAGGGGCGGACCGGTTGCGATTTCTCAACGGGCAAATCACAAACGATTTGCGTAAAGCGAGCGAAACGGCAGCCATCGAAGCGTGCGTGCTCAATGCGAAAGGCAAACTGAACGCGCACATTTTCATTGCCGCGCTCGGCGAAAGTTTTCTCGTCGATACCGAGTCGGAGCTTCGCGAAACACTCCACACACGTCTGGAGCGCTACGTCATTGCCGACGACGTTCAGATTGAGGACGTCGCCGACGAATTCTCGCTCTTTCATGTTTTGGCCGAGGAGTCGCCAATGCTGGAAGCCAGCAGGATTGTTGCCGTGCAGCGTTTCGCCGCACCGGGTTGGGATGTTTGGAGCGAGTCGGCATGTCACGATGTTTTGCGCGATCAATTGTCTTCAATATGTGTCTTTATCGATTCTGCTGCCGCAGAGGTGATGCGCATCGAACAGGGACTGGCACGTTGGGGGCGGGAACTCACCGAGGAGATTATCCCGATTGAAGCTAATCTCGAGCAACGCGTGATCGATTACGAAAAGGGTTGCTACATCGGTCAGGAAGTGATCTCCCGAATCAAAATGTCCGGACAAACCAACAAACGATTGTGCGCATTGATCTCGCTGGACAACACGCCGCTCCAGCCTGGGATGAAACTCGTCGCTCCTTCGGCATCTGGAAGAGAAGCCGGCTGGATCACGAGCGCGACACACAGCGAACGGCTCGATAAAGAAATTGCGCTCGGGTACGTGAGACGCAGTTTCAACAACCTCGGGACAACCTTAAATGCACTCTCGCCGGATGCGGCTGGAGCAAATCCGGTCGAGGTCGTTTCGCTGCCGTTTGTCTGAAGAATTTCGTAGTCTTTCAGAATTTCTCTTCGCGATCTGAACGCGAGCCGGCAGTGAAATTGGAAAAAGAAATTTTGTTTTGCCCTCGGGCTGTGAATTTATAGAATCCTCGTGGCTCTCCGGACAAACGATTAACCTTAACCCTTTTGCAGCGTCTGAACGAAGCATATCTCGACCACAGTTTTCATTCATTGCTAGTTCGCCGCGGGATGAATCCTCGGGAGCGGACTTGGCGGCTGCGCAACGTCGGTGCGGAGGTCGTCTAGCACCATGGCCAATTTCTTTCCACGCTGGACGAATTGGATACCTCTCAAGCTGCTCGTCTGCGTGATTGTGATCGCTTGTGGCTTGACCGGGGCCACATGGTATTACGCCACGCCGAAGTACACCAAAGTCGGATACCAGCCGATCCAGCCGGTGCCGTTTCCGCACGATATTCACGTGACCCAACTGGGGATGGATTGCCGGTATTGTCACAGTTTCGTGGAAGTGGCCGCGCAATCGAACGTGCCCAACACTGCGACATGCATGAACTGCCACACGCAAGTGGCAAAAGACAATCCCAAGCTGCAGCCTGTCCAGGAGAGTTGGAAGAGCGGTCAGCCCGTCGAGTGGGTGTGGCTCTATCGCACGGTAGACTACGTTTATTACAATCACTCCGCGCACGTGAACCGGGGCATCAGTTGTTTCAGTTGTCACGGGCCGGTCAATCACATGTCAGTGGTTCACATCGCCCAGCCACACAGCATGGCGTGGTGTCTCGATTGCCATCGGAACCCTGAAAATTATCTGCGGCCCGAAGATCAGGTTTTCAATCTTGATTGGAAATCTGAAGACGTTAAGCCGGCGGAGTTTGTCGCCAAGTACGGTCAACCAAACAACGCAGGTGAAGATTTTTCGAAAAAGAAGCAACTCACCCAATCCGAGATCGGCCAGACATTGAAAGAGCGCTGGAAAATCACTCCGCCAACAAACTGCCAGGGGTGCCACCGATGAGCAACAAGCGAAGCCGATGAAACGCGTTTTCCATCATCCGTCCGAGCCATCCAACGGCACAAAATACTGGCGCAGCCTCGGCGAACTGAACGATACGCCCGAGTTTCGCCAGTGGTTGGAACGCGAATTTCCGCCAGGCGCTGCCGAACTGAACGGCGACGAATGGTCGCGGCGCGATTTTGTAAAGCTAATGGGCGCCTCGATGGCGCTGGCGGGGGTTGGCCTAACGAGTTGCCGTCGCCCGGAGTTGCATCTCGTTCCTTTCACGAAAAATGTCGAGTGGACGATTCCTGGAAAATTCTTGTATTACGCAACGGCGATGCCGCGGCGCACCGGTGGCATTCCGCTGATCGCCACGACCGTTGACGGACGCCCGATAAAGCTCGAAGGCAATCCGCTGCATCCGGCCAGCGGTGGCGCCACGGACATGTTTGTCCAGGCGTCAATTCTCGATCTTTACGATCCGACCCGCTCTAAACGTTTTGTCCAGAAAGGGAAGGCGAGTACGCGGGAAGAATTTGAGGAGTTCCTCGGAGAATTTGGCAAAACCATCTTGAATGAAGGGGGCCAGGGTCTTGCGTTTCTGGTCGAGGAGACGAATTCGCCGACGCGAGAGCGCCTTCGCACAGAATTAGAGAAAAAATTCCCGGGAATGCGGTGGTGCGTTTACGAACCGCGCCTTGGTCAGGACGCAAACGTGGCGATGCAAACAGCTTTCGGCCCTAACGCGCGGGTGTTGCCGAAATTGGATCGCGCCGACGTGATTCTTGCGCTGGACAACGATTTTCTCGATTGCGGTCAGGCCGATCTCGAAACACTGCGCGGTTTCACTTCGCGCCGTCGCGTAAGTGCTTCCAAAGACAGCATGAACCGGTTGTATGTGGTCGAACATCGTTTCACCCTGACGGGCGCGATGGCGGATCATCGGCTGGGTTGTCCAGCCAGCCAGATTCTCGCATTCGCGCATGCGCTCGCGACGAAAATTCTCGGGGGAACGAATGATGCCAGTCTCGGGTCTTTGCTTGGAAAATTCCAAGGCGGATCAAACACTTTCGACCAGCAATGGATCGACGGAGTTGCCAGTGATCTAATGGCAAAACCAGGAGCGAGTTTGGTGCTCGCCGGCCCGACGCAGCCGATCGCGGTGCAAATGCTCGTGTATGCAATGAACGCTGCGCTGAAAAATCTCGGGCAGACGCTCATCGCGCGTCAGGTTCCGCGGAATCCGAAAACGATCGACATCGTTCAGCTCACGACGGACATAAACGAAGGTCGCGTCAAACAGTTGTTCATTTTCGGCGGTGATCCCGTTTATAACGCGCCGCGCGCATTGGTAGAAGATTCGCAAAAAAAAGCGCCGCTCGATTGGGGCGAGGTGCAAAAGAAAGTGCCCAGCATTGTCCGACTCGGTTACCACGAGGACGCTACGTCGGCACTCAGTCAGTGGCATGTCCCGCTGGCGCATTATCTGGAATCGTGGGGCGACGTACTCACAGCCGGTGGCGATTACTTGTCCATTCAACCAATGATCCTGCCGCTTTTCAGTGGCGTCAGTGAAATCGAGCTGATGAACATGCTGCTTGGCGGACCGAAAGTGCAAGGCCCCGAGTTGGTGCAGGAGAGTTTTCGCCTAACGAATCCACCTGGCGACTTTCAAACCGTATGGGCGCGCTTTCTGCACGATGGCTTTGCTGCGCACATTCAAGCCAGTGACCAGGCGGGTGTGTTCAACGCGGGCGCAGCCGCAGCTCTGCCGCCCGATTCGTGGTCGCTGTCTGCAGCGCCGTCGCCAGAGTCGCCGGAAATTGTCTTGACCGGCAGTTACGCAATGGACGACGGCCGCTACGCCAATAACGGCTGGCTCCAGGAACTGCCTGACCCAGTCACGAAGCTGAGTTGGGACAACGCTGCGTTGATGAGTCCTGCGTACGCAAAAAGGCTCGGTGTGGAGACGGGTGATTTGCTGCAGATCGCGATCAATGAGAAGAGCGCCAGCGGGACCTCGATGAAGCGCGAGCTTGTCATCGCAGCGCTTGTGTCACCGGGCCACGCCGACAATTCCGTCACGGTCACATTGGGTTGGGGGCGAAAAATGCCGCAGTTTGTCGAGCTTCCATATGCAGGTGGCAATTTGAAGGAAAGGCCCAGCCTCACCGAGCAGGCCGGGTTTAACGGATACTTTTTGCGAACGGCGGCGAATCCGCACATTGCTGTCGCCGGTCTGAAGGGGATTGAAACCGTGCAGGTGACCAAAGTCGGTCGCCGTTACCCATTCTCGATCACACAGGAACATTTCAGCATCGAAGGCCGCGGTCTTATTCGTGAAGAAACGCTGGAAGGCTATCGCAAAAACAACGACTTCGCGAAAGAAGTTCCGGGCGAAGAAGAATTACCGCACCCGCCGCCAAGCCTCTACAGCCATCCGCCACTGGACGCGCCGCAGCAATGGGGAATGAGCATTGACTTGAATGTGTGCACAGGGTGCAATGCATGCGTCATCGCCTGCCAGGCGGAAAACAACATTCCGGTTGTCGGAAAACTACAAGTCGCGCATGGCCGCATCATGCATTGGCTCCGTATTGATCGTTACTACGCCAGCCGCGAGCCGTTCAATCAGGACCGCGGCCACTGGCCGGAGCATCCCGAGATGGTGTTCCAGCCGATGCCCTGCCAGCATTGCGAGAACGCGCCATGCGAAACGGTTTGCCCGGTTAACGCGACCGTTCACAGCGAGGACGGGCTCAATGTGATGGCCTACAACCGCTGCGTCGGCACACGATTTTGTTCGAACAACTGCCCGTACAAGGTGCGCAGGTTTAATTATTTCGATTACAACCAGCGGCCGGTCGGCAAGAGAAAGCTGGTCGGCGCATTGAACATTTTTGAAGAATATTTTGCGCCGCTTACGACGAAGGGCGCGCCGGACACGATGAAGATGCAGAAGAATCCTAACGTGACTGTGCGAATGCGCGGCGTGATGGAGAAATGCACATATTGCGTGCAACGCATCGAAGAAGCGAAGATTGCCGCACTCGCCCGTGCTGGCGCTTCGCCCGACAAGCGCATCCCACGCGATTCGTTCACCACCGCGTGTGCTCAAGCGTGTCCCACCGAGGCGATTGTTTTCGGTGATATCAAGGACCCGGACAGCCGCGTTTCAAAAATGAAACAGCAGGACCGCAACTATCGGATTCTCGAATATTTGAACGTTATTCCGCGAACGAGTTATCTCGCGCGCCTTCGCAATCCAAATCTGGAAATGCCTGACGCAAAGGATGTCGGTATTGCAAGCCGGCTCGAGGCATTACCGGAGTGAGCACGATTTAATATGGACGGAGCACCAGCAGCAGCAGCACCTGGAAGGGTTGAGCAAGCCGAGCGGCGAATTGCGCATGTTCCATTGGTCCTAAACCGGCGCAATTTCAACTGGCTCACGCAGCGCATTTCCGGGGTTGTCGAACAGCCGGCGCCGCGATGGTGGTGGGTGTGTTTCGCCATTACTGCGAGTACCGCGACATTTGGACTTTTTTGCATTGGTTACCTGATTTCCACCGGCGTTGGCACATGGGGAAACAACATCCCGGTTGGCTGGGCCTGGGGAATCACAAACTTCGTTTTCTGGATCGGTATCGGACACGCCGGCACGCTGATCTCGGCCATCCTGTACCTGCTCCGTCAAAAATGGCGTACTTCGATCAATCGTTCCGCGGAAGCGATGACGCTTTTCGCAGTCATTTGCGCTGCAATTTTCCCAGGTATTCACGTCGGCCGGTTTTGGATGGCGTGGTATCTGGCGCCGATACCTAACAACTGGGCGATCTGGCAAAATTTCCGCAGCGCGCTGATGTGGGACGTGTTCGCGGTCTCGACCTATTTTACCGTCTCGGTCTTGTTCTGGTACACCGGTCTGGTCCCGGATTTGGCGAGCTTGCGTGACCGAGCCACCACACGTATCCGGAAATTCCTTTTCGGAATTTTCGCTCTTGGCTGGCGCGGCTCCAACCGCAACTGGCGTCATTACGAAATGGCCTATCTGCTTTTGGCCGGTCTTTCCACGCCACTGGTTCTCTCAGTTCACAGCGTCGTATCATTCGACTTTGCCTCGACGGTTTTGCCCACGTGGCACACGACGGTCTTTCCGCCTTACTTTGTCGCGGGCGCGATCTTCGGCGGTTTTGCCATGGTGCTGACTCTGCTGTTGCCTGCGCGCGCGATCTTCAAGTTGCAGGATGTCATCACGACGCAGCACATCGACAAAATGGCGAAGATCATTTTGTTGACCGGTTCATTCGTCGGTTACGCCTACACGATGGAGTTTTTCATCGCCTGGTATAGCGCAGATCACTACGAGCGGTTCGCGTTTTGGAACCGGGTGTTTGGTCCCTACTGGTGGTACTGGTGGTTCGGCATGCTTTTTTGCAACGTGCTTTCGCCGCAACTGTTTTGGTTCCGCTGGTGTCGTCGCAACGTGCTGGTCGTTTTCTTTGTCGCGATGTGCGTTAACGCCGGCATGTGGTTCGAGCGCTTTATCATCATTGTCGGCGGACTGCATCGCGACTTCCTGCCGTCTTCATGGCGCATGTTTCATCCGACCTGGGTGGACATTTGGACGTACATCGGCACGCTCGGGATTTTCACTTCGCTCTTCCTGTTGTTCATCCGTTTTCTTCCGATGATCGCAATGTCGGAAGTCAAGACGGCCGTACCCGAGGCGGATCCGCATTATGGTGAGCTGCCAGAAAGCGAATCGGTTTCCCCCGGTGGAAAGGAGCGCACCCGATGATAACCACTCCGTACGGCCACAAAGTTTACGCCATGGCAGCGGAGTATCCGAGCGCCGCCGCGCTTTACGAAGCCGCAAAACGCGTCCGCGACGCTGGGTTCCGGCGATGGGACGTGTATTCGCCCTTCCCGATTCACGGAATGGATGAAGCGATGGGACTGGGCAAATCCTGGCTGAGCGGCTGGGTTCTGTTTGGCGGAATTTCGGGATTGCTTACCGCCGCGCTGATCGAATTTGGCCCGTCATCGATTCTCTACCCTGTCAATGTTCATGGTAAGCCAACAAACTTTTTCACTGTTCCAGCCTTTTTCCCCATAATGTTCGAGCTGACGGTGCTTTTCGCCGCGTTCTCGGCATTTTTTGCATGGCAAGGCATGAATCGCCTGCCGCGCTGGAATCATCCGATGTTCAACTGGGAACGTTTCAGCCGTGTGACCAACGACGGATTCTTCCTGGCAATCGAAGCTCGCGACCCACGGTTTACGGAAAACGGTGTGTACGACCTGCTGGAGCAAACCGGCGGACAGCATATCACCATCGTGCACGAGGACTAAACATGCTTCGCGGATTCTTTGTGATTTTTGTCCTCTGCACGATCGCAATGGTCGCCGTGCTTGGATTTCGAGGGCAGAAAGGAACGCAGCCGCCGACAGAAGTTTTTCCCGACATGGTGCGGCAGCCAAAAGTGCGGGCGCAAGCGCCGCTGGACTTTTTTGCTGATGGACGTGGTCCGCGTTTGCCGGTAGCCGGCACGGTTCCGGTCGGCTACGAAATGCCGCGACCGAAGACGGAGGAGACGCCGCCGGGCGTGACAGCAGACGCGCCCGAGGAAGCGTACACATGGATCGCTTTCAGCGCCGGCACCGATTACTTCAACACCGGCAAAATGGGCGACCAATGGGGAACTGGGATTCCGCTGCCAGTCACCTGCGAGTTGATGGAGCGCGGGCAACAGAGATTCAACATCACATGCGCAATGTGCCACGGCGCCGCAGCTGCAGGAAACGGGATCACCAAGCAATACGGTCTTGCCACCGTGGTTTCGCTTCAGGATGACCGCCTCCGCAAAATGTCTGACGGCGAGATTTTCAACACCATTACAAATGGAAAAAACACGATGATGGCTTACGGGCCGAACATCGTCGTCGCGGATCGCTGGGCGATTATTGCTTACCTGCGCGCCTTGCAACGGAGCCAGCATGCGACGGTTGCCGATGTTCCGGAAAATCATCGCGCGGAAATGGACAAACCGGCGTCACCGCCGCCGGCTACAGCGACTCCCGCAAAATGAGCGAGCGTTTACATACGGCACCGATGCCGGAAGG
>JBKOYE010000109.1:0-5895 GCA_046725275.1 Verrucomicrobiota bacterium | reverse complement strand
GCCTCTTGCACCGCCTGCCGGAACGAAACGGGCACAGAGCATGGTGAGAAAGAATGCCATAACGAACTCGCCAAGGATCAGCCACGGGAAATGCTCTTTAAACTCCGCTTCAGTTCGGAAGAGCGCGGGCACTTCTTGATGCGCGCCATGCATCAGATTGCCGTACCAGATGAATCCAAACACAAAGAGGAAAACGAATGCCACGACGAATGCGATGAAGAATTTTTTCCAGTTCATAATTTCTTTCTGTTGAGGTTTTTGTTGAGTCCCACAAAGCCGAGCGGTCTTCATCGCAAAACGCGCCGGCGATGTCGATCTCAAATTTTTGCGACAAGGAACAAGTGGCTCTCCCAGAGCGCGAGGATGACCAGAGATGGAAAGCCTACCTCGCGCACTTCGTCCGCTGCGTTGCAGCTTCACTTCGCTCAGAATGACAGCATGCCTTGGCAGACCAGAGAAATCGCCAATCGCCAATCAGTTGACTCGCTCGCGTCCCGCTCGCTAGCCCTCTCGGGCTAGCCCGTCCATTTCGCGGTTTCCCCAACCGCTCAGTTCACCCACCTGCCGCCCTCGGAACAGAGGATGGGCAGTTCTTCCATCATGAACTGGGTCTTACCGATGGCGCCGATCATGTGTGTCCCGGTCGCGGCGAACCATTTCTTCGACATTTGTTCGCCGGTATGGCAGCCCCAGCTCTTAACGTAAGCGCCGCGCGCGAAGGCACGGCGATTAATTTGCTTTAGATCGTTTTCGTGCAGCCAGGATTTGCACGCGCTGTCAATGTTGTTGCTGTAATCGAACATGAAGCAAGCCCGGTTCGAATGCCCGAAAAATTCGAAATCGACGATCTTCACCTGGTCCCGCGGCTGACCATTATTCAGATAATTGATGACCTCCTGGCCCGGCCCAAACCAAATGAGGTTGATATTGAATTTATCGCGAACCGTACCAATGAGGCTGATCAGATCTTGGTGCTCCTGCTTTGCGCGGTCCACGTAACCCTGCTTGTAAACGAGCCACGTAATCTTCGCATCCGGCCCAGCTTGGGCGCGGATTTGCTCCGTGCGTAGCCTCGCGGCCCGCACAAAGTTTGCCCACCAATGATCATGCGGGACAGCTTTGTATTTTTCCCACTGATACATCGACGGCCCGCCTACCAGGATTATGTATTCACCCCCGACAGGCGGCGCGGCGGGCAGACCGAGCGCGACCATCGTCAAAAAGCACACGAGTAAGAGACGTTTTATCATTTCTGGCGAGGGGACTATTTATGCGAGGTGCGATATTGCGCAAGCGAGTGCAGTGTTTTCGAAGCGTAAGCTACCCCTCGCAGCTCTCACCGCTCACCAGATCTTCCCACGTTTGCCGCTTCCGGATCAGGACGAATTTATCCCCGCGAACCAGCGCTTCGGCGGGTAGCGGGCGCGAATTGTAGTTCGACGCCATCACAAATCCGTACGCGCCCACGCTCATGATCGCGAGCAAATCGCCTTCACTTAGTTCAGACATCTCGCGGTCGAGCGCAAAAAAATCGCCCGACTCACATACCGGTCCCACGATATGGACCGTGCTAATCTTCCTCTCCCTCTCACTCTTCGTCTCCTTCACCGGCACGATTTCGTGATAGCTCTGATAAAGAGCCGGCCGGATCAAATCGTTCATGCCCGCGTCGACAATGGCGAATTCTCTGCTGCCGGTTCCTTTGATGTAACGAACGCGCGTCAGCAAAACCCCGGCGTTGCCGACAAGGAAACGACCAGGTTCGACCAGAATGCGAATGCTGAGCCCGCGCAACGGCGGCACAATTGCGTCGGCGTAATCGCGGACGCTGAATGCGAACGGTTCGCCGCCGTGGTCGTGCCACCATTTGCCTGATCCGCTTTCCAGTGCGCGCCGGTAAATGATTCCCATGCCGCCGCCGATGCTGAAAAACTTGATGCCGTAACTCGATTTCAGCTCGCGCACGAGTGGAGCTACCTTGGCGACCGCGATCGCGAACGGTTTCGCCTCAGTGATCTGCGAGCCGATGTGCATCTGCACGCCCACAATGTCGATGTTGCGCATTTTGGCGGCGCGCTTATAAATCGCGGCGATGCGATCAAGCGCGATGCCAAACTTATTTTCGTGGGAACCGGTCGAGATGTACTGATGTGTGTGCGGGTCAACATCAGGATTGATGCGCAATGCAATTGGCGCTCGCAGGTTTTTTGCGCCAGCGATGTGATCGATCTGTTCCAGCTCCGGCTCACTCTCGACGTTCAAGCTGTAAACATTTTGTTCGAGCGCGTATTCGATTTCCTTGCGCGATTTGCCGACGCCCGCGAATGTGCACTTCGCCGAATCACCACCGGCGGCGAGCACGCGAAATAGCTCGCCACCCGAAACGATGTCGAAGCCTGCGCCTGCCTCAGCGAGCAACTTTAGAATCGCGCAGTTCGAGTTCGCTTTGACCGCGTAACAAATCAGGTGATCGACAGGTGCGAGCGCCGCGTCAAGTCGTGTGTAGTGATCGAGAATCGTGCCCGCGCTGTAAACGTAAGTTGGCGTGCCGAATTTCTCGGCTACGCGTGAGAGATCGATATCTTCGCAGTGAAGTTTGCCCTCGCAGTAATGGAAAAGATGCACGTCCGAATCTAGTCTGGGGGGCACAGGCTGCCAGCCTGACGGTCACGGCAGCTTGCCGCGACCGGGAACATAAACTCGCTGAGAATTGCGCGCGCAAAGATGTTGCCGGCCAGAGCCGCCGGCAACTGCAGGCTGTCAGCCTGTGCTCCCCGGAAAAACACGTGTGCTACCCAAGCATTCTCAATCCGATATTCAGGACCGCGATTAACACGATTCCCAGTGCGAAACTGGTCAGCACAAGTTTCTTTCCGTGCTTCAACATTTCCCCGAGCACAGCGTGCGCTGCCAAGTAAATGAACCCGCCGCCAACCTGCGCCATGATTAAGCCGAGCCAAAACATGGAAACACTCGTGAGGAAAAAATAGCCGATCACGCCACCGACAAGCGTTGTTGCTTCGACCGCCGCCACCCATCCAAGCGCGGCCGCGCGATGCAATCCTGCGCCAATCAAAAGGCTCCCAAGCGCGAGGCCTTCGGGAACTTTGTGGATGCAGAGAGCGGAGAACAGCGACCATTTCGTCACATCTGTTTCGGGAGTTTCTCCTTGAATTCCCAAAGCCAAACCGTCGGTGGTGCTGTGAATCGACAACGCGACGATTAGCGCGGTAGCAATCTCGCTAAAGTGCCGTGTGGCATCGACATCGAAATGACTGGCTGCGCACGCAGGACAAACATGATGAACATGTTTGCTGACGAAAAAGAACAGCGCGTAACCAGTAGCCAGTGCTAGCAACACCGCCCACCAGGGGCACGCGCCTAAACTTTCCGGCAAAATCGCAAAGGTTGTTACACCGAGCAGCGTTCCGGCTGCAAAACTGATCAGTGCGCAAAGCGGCTTATGTTCAAGCCGCAGTGACGTGCTGATCGATCCGCCAACCAAGGCGAAGACATAAGCCGCGATGACCTGCCAGAGCGTGTTGGCCATTCAAGCGCGTGCGATCGACTCGTGGTCTTCGCGGCAATGGTGCGTCTCAATCGTGACGTGAACCAGTTCGTTGTGCCCTCGAAGCAACGCGCGATAGGAATCACAGCTCTTCGGCTCGTGCGCGACGATCGAAACCATCGCCGCATATTTCCCGATGCCGATCTGCCAGACATGCAAATCGGTCACGAGCGAATCGCCATCGCTCTCAACTGCACGGCGAATTTCGTCAGGCAAATCTGACGACGCCGGCATACGATCGAGCAAGATCCCGCTGGTATCACGCAACAACGTGTAAGCCCATGAGAAAACGACGCCGCTGCCGACAATTCCCACGACCGAATCGAGCCATGCCCATCCAAAAAATTTGCCACCCGTCAGCGCGGTGATCGCCAGCACAGAAGTAAACGCATCCGCCAGCACGTGCAGATACGCTGCGCGCAGATTTAAGTCGTGATGATGTGCGCTGCCGCCGTCGTGTTCGCGGTGGCGATCGGCCAGTAACACTGCGCAGCCCAGATTCACGAGTAAACCGAGACAAGCGATTCCGATCGCTTCGTTGAAGTGAATTTCCAGTGGGACAAAAAGCCGGTGCACTGATTCGCCCGCCATCAAAAATGCCACAATCGCGAGCACGACCGCGCTGGTGAACCCGCCTAGCACCCCGATTTTTCCGGTGCCGAAACTGAAGCGCACATTGCCGGCTTGTGTTCTGGCGAAATAGTACGCCATGGCTGTTATGAGGAACGCGAGGACATGTGTGCTCATGTGCCAGCCGTCGGCCAGCAAAGCCATTGAGTGCGACATCAACCCGGCGACGATCTCGACAAGCATCATCGCGGCAGTGATACCGATCACTATGCGCGTGCGCCGCTCCGCATGCGAAAAATCCGGCACGAAATCGTGCTTTTTCCGAAAATGCGAATGATCGGTGCGATGCATGTTCCATGCAAAATAACGCGATCACGCGAAAACAGCTAATGCGCTGCCAAAGCATACAGAGCGACCGCCGGCGTCGTTCAAAACGTCGTGCGCAAGCCGACTACCACGCCGCGGCCAGGCAGGGGCAACACTTCTTTGAGGAATGAAAGATGATCGCGCGCTTCGGCGTCCAGCAAGTTAGTGCCACGGGCATAGAGATAATTGTATGTGCGTCCCCACTGAAACTTGTAGCCGACACTGGCATTTAGAAACGTGTAGCCGGGCGTAGGGGTTTCGAATTCGGCCACCCGATTTTGCGCGTCCACGCGCCAGCCTTCGATGCTGGCAATCCAATGTTCGCTCTCGTAATTGAGCGAGATGCCATAACGAAATGGTGTGATGCGCGGAAGCGGTTCGCCGCTGCTGTCTTCGGCATGGACGTAGTCGGCTTGAAGCCGCAAATAAAGATCGTTCGGATTTTTCTGGGTGACCTCTTCGCCTCCCATGATCACGTTCTTGACCGATTTCGAATCGGAAAGCTGGTTTGCCCGTGTGATTTCCAATGGAAGCAGATGAAAATCCACGCGCCCCTCGCTGCCGTAGAAGGTCGCTTGCTTTGGCGTGTAAACAAAAACCTGCAAGCCGTCTTCGATCTCGCCGGTCGGCGCGAAGTCGATAAAGCCATCGTAGCTGGTGTAAAAACCGCTGATGAAACCGGTGACGCGGCCAGCAGTCCTGCGCAAGCTGAGATCAACGCTGCGGTTAATTTCCACGTCGAGATTGGGATCGCCGATGATGAATTGAAACGTGGCATCGTGCGGGCCACGGGCGAAGAGTTCCTCCACGGTCGGTGCGCGCTGCGAATAAGTGAGATTAAGCGCGAGTTGCCAGTCCCTGGCGAAATCGTAAAGCGCACCGGCTGCGCCGCTAATGGGCCAGAATTCCTGGTCTTTCTGGCTGGGCGACGTCAGCGAAGTCAGCTCGGGATCGCTCGAGTCGATCGAGACGGCGTCGTACTCGACGCGCGCGCCGAATTGAAGGCGAACCGGAGTGAGTTTCACCTCTTCAAACGCAAACCCTGCGACAGCTAACGTTTCTGTAGGCTGCAAAAAAGCTTCCTCCCCGAGAACGGAAAACTTCTTGTAAAATACCTGGGATCCGATCGATCCTTCGACCGGCCCGATCGGTTGGTGCAGAAGTTCGATGCGTGAATCGACACCTTTGGTCCTGAACGTTGCACCCACTGTTTCGCCGTCGATCTCGTCGTGCTTATAGTCGGTGTAAACGAATTTCAGATTCGCGACAGAAAACCATGGCAGCGGCTCGACAATCGAGCTGCGCACGTTGTACTGGTCCTTTCGTACATCCAGATGAACGGGCTCAGGCGGAACTCCCGGCTCGCCCGTTTCGGGATTGTTGGGAACGCC